>CAZPTM010000027.1:0-12711 GCA_964589665.1 uncultured Limnohabitans sp.
TTTATTACGTCGGCCCGGTCGACCCGGTGGGTGACGAAGTGGTGGGCCCCGCAGGCCCGACCACCGCCACCCGCATGGACAAGTTCACCGACATGATGCTGGCCAAAACCGGCCTGATCGCCATGGTCGGCAAAGCCGAGCGCGGCCCGGTCGCCATCGAGTCCATCAAGAACCACAAGTCGGCCTACCTCATGGCCGTGGGTGGCGCCGCTTACCTGGTGTCCAAGGCCATCAAGGGCGCCAAGGTGGTGGGCTTTGCCGACCTCGGCATGGAAGCCATCTACGAGTTCGACGTGGTTGACATGCCCGTGACCGTGGCCGTTGACGCCGGCGGCACCAGCGCGCACATCACCGGCCCTGCTGAATGGGAAAAGCGCATCGCCAGTGGTGAATTCAAAGGCATCAGCGTCAACGCAGCCTGATCCCAGCACAGCAGCAAGCAGCACGGCAGTCCATGAGCAGCAACACGTCCCCCATCGGGGTGTTTGACAGCGGCATTGGCGGCCTGAGCGTGTTGCAGTCGCTGCTGGCTGCCCTGCCCCACGAGCGCTTTGTGTACTTGGCCGACAACGGCCATGCACCCTATGGCGAAAAAACCGATCTGTACGTTCGCCAGCGCAGCCATGCCATTGCGCAGCACCTGATCGAGCAACACCACATCAAAGCACTGGTGGTGGCTTGCAACACGGCCACAGCCGCCGCCATTCATGAATTGCGCACCCAATATCCAAAGCTTCCCCTGGTGGGAGTAGAACCAGCTCTCAAGCCGGCTGCTCAGCTCACGCACACGGGCCGCGTCGGTGTCATGGCGACCATAGGCACAGTAGGCAGCGAAAAGTTTCAGCGCCTGCTCGCCAGCATGGACCCCGCCACGCACTTTGAAGTCAAAGCCTGCAACGGCTTGGCCCTGGCCATTGAGCAAAGTACCCTTCCCGCTCATGCCGAAAAAGCGCAAGCCCAGGTGCAACAGCTGCTCAGCCAATACGTGGACGAAATGGGCGCATTCGGACAACAGTCTGGGGAGATAGACACCCTGGTGCTGGGGTGCACCCACTATGTCTTTGCGCAAGATGAGCTACAGAAACGGGTGGGCTTGGATGTCCAACTGATCTCGACCGGTGAACCCGTAGCACGCCAAACGAAACGCTTGTTGGAATCTGCTGGACTGCTCAACCCACATGCAGCTCCAAGCCATGCCCACGGTCGCGCATCTCTCTACACCACGGGTGATTTGTCAGGACTCAAAGCTGCAGCGCAGCGTTGGTTGCAACTACCGGCCAGCGACTGCCACCCAGCCTCGGCACTCTGAACCCAGCCTTTACTGCGCGAAGCCCGAGGCGATGTCGAGAGCGCGCAGGCGAAGTGCGGGATCGAAAATATCGCATACCAGCATGAGCTCATCGGCTTCGGTCGCTTCAGCAATCTGGCGCAATTGATTGACCACAGTTTGCGGACCACCAATCACTGCCATGGCCAGGAAATCAGCAATCGCGGCTTGCTCCCTGGGATCGCGCGAAGCCAGAAAGCCTTCAACCGGTGGCTGCAAAGGGCGGCGCTCGCCACGAACAATGCCGGACACCCGTTGATGAATGCTGCTGGCCAGAAACTGAGCTTCTTCATCTGTGGGCGCTGCAATCAAGGGCACGCCCACCACCACACGCGGCTTGGCGCATACGGCTGAGGGCACAAAGTTGCTGCGGTACATCTGCAGCGCCTGCATCAACATGCGCGGCGCAAAGTGTGAAGCGAAGGCATAAGGCAAACCACGCTGCGCAGCCAATTGCGCAGAAAACAGGCTCGAGCCCAGTAACCAGATCGGCACATGTGAGCCGGCTCCTGGCGAAGCCACTACCCGTTGGCCCGGCTGCACATCACCCAACAGCTGTTGGAGTTCTGCCACTTCGCGCGGAAAGTCCTCCTCGGTTTCGACGCGGTTACGTCGCAGTGCACGCATGGTCAAAGGGTCGGTGCCAGGTGCACGCCCCAGCCCAAGGTCAATGCGGCCCGGGTAAATGGCCTCGAGCGTTCCGAACGCTTCCGCAACCACCAAGGGGGCATGGTTGGGCAGCATGATACCGCCCGAACCTACACGTATGCGCTGCGTGGCTGCAGCCACATGACCCATCAACACCGCTGTGGACGAACAGGCCAGCCCTGGCATGTTGTGGTGCTCAGCCAGCCAATAGCGACTAAAGCCCAATTGTTCGACGTGCTGCGCAGTTTGCACAGCAGTAGCAATCGCCTGGCCCACAGTACTGCCCTCGCGCACCGCGACCAGGTCGAGCATGGATAAAGTGGTTTTCAGCATAGGTCAGCCGGTCAGGTTATTCAGTGGCTTGTGCAGCCAGGTGCCCCCGCTGCACATCGACAGGTTTGAGCAGCACCAAGCCCAGCACGAACAGCAAGGCCGTGGACACAATGGCCAGGCGGTGATTGCCCCCTGTGATCCAGGTGATCAGGCCATACGACAGCGGACCTACAATGCTGGCCAGTCGAATGGCAAAGCCCCACAGGCCAAAAAATTCGGCAAGACGTGCGGGGGGCACCATCATGCCGGCCATGGCTCGCCCAGCCGACTGGCTGGAGCCCAAAAAGATGCCCGCAATCGCAGCGGCGACCCAGAACATGCCTTTGGTGGTGGATGCAGCCGCCAGCAAGCAGGTGATGATCCAGCCCACAATTGTCCAGCCCAGCGCACGCTTGTGGCCTAACCCATCCTGCACATGGCCAAACACCATGGCCCCGACAAAGGCGGCAATGTTGAGGACAAAAATCAGCACCATGGTTTCCTGCGGGGCAAAGCCCACTACCTGCTCGGCATAGATGGCTGCCAGCGAAATCGCCACCGCCACACCCGCCTGGTAGGCCACAGCACAGGCCATGAGCTGGCGGAAGTCGGGGTAGTGTTTGCTGTCTCGCCAGCTTTGGCGCAGCTGCACCAAACTGGCCGCGAAACCCTGCCCGTGCGTGCTGCGAGGTTGAGGCCGACTGTGCTCTCGCATCCACAAAAACGTGAAGCTGGCGGCAGCCCCGTACATGCCAGCAGTGATCAGCATCGTTACCGGCACAAAGCTCGACGCAGGCTCTTGCCTGCCCTGCGCCGCCAACACGTAGGCCAGACACAGCCCCAACGTCAACATTCCCCCCACATAGCCCAGCCCCCACCCCCAGCCGCTCACGCGGCCCATGGCTTGTGGTTTGGCCAGCTCGGGCAAGAAAGCTGCCGTCAATGACTCGCCGTAGGAATAAAAAGTGTTGGAGACCACCAGCAAAAGCAACCCCAGCGCCACCTGCCCCGGTCCCACTAGCGCCAACGCAGCTGTGGACACCACGCACGCGCCTGTCACCATCAGCAGCAAACGCTTTTTGGCGGCATGCCGATCAGCCCAAGCGCCCAGGCCCGGCATGGTCACCATCACGATGGCATAAGAAATGCTCAGCCCCACCGTCCAGGCCAATGTGGCCCAGCTGGCACCACCGGCCACTCCACCCACAAAGTAGGCGGCAAACACCGCGGTAATGACCACGGTGGTGTACCCTGAGTTGGCAAAGTCGTACATCGCCCAGCCCAAAAGCTCCCGGGGCTTGACGCCCGGGTTCAGGCTGTTTGCAAACCAGGATTTCATGACCGTGCTGGAGTGCGTGGGGCCAGTGGGGTTCAGTGCAAATGGCGTGGGCGACGGCCACCGCCACCGTGGCCGTTGTTGCCTCCACGTGGCGAACGGCCCAGGTCCAGCGAACTGACCAAGTCGTTGAACCGATCGCTGAACAATTTATCGATCTCGGAGACGACCCCACCCAATTGCGAGGCATCAAAGTGACGCTCCATCATGTTGACCACATCGTGCACCAGCAAGTCGCGCTGTGCCTGCATGATGGCTGCCGGGTCCGGACCCACGAAGAGCATCACGAAATCATCGCGTGCCTCTTCGCTACCGGCCTCGTCTTCGTCGTCAAATTCGGCATCGTAGAACGTGACTTCGATCTGGGCTCCCGCTGCAGACACGTCGTTGAGGTTCATGCACAGCTCATCGAGCACCTGGCGAAAATCGTCATCGCCACGCACCGTCCAGCACATTTGCAACTTGTGGGCTGTGGCATCAAAGCGCAGTCCCGGCTCCTCTTCGTACAGGCTGACCGCGCCCTCGCCCAGCGAACGCGCACCCGCATAGCGCCACAAAGGCTTGAGGGCATCCTGTACCGCAGCAGCATCGACCTCTGGGCGCAGAGGCACATCACCGTGAACATGGATTTCGTAGGGGGTGGAGTAGCTGGGCATATTATTTTCCTGTGGTGCCTCGGACCGGAATCGAACCGGTACGCCCGTTAAAAGGCGGCAGATTTTAAGTCTGATGTGTCTACCAATTTCACCACCGAGGCACGCCCCTCTATTGTGCCTGCAACTTCAGCCTCTGCCTGGCAAAAGCTGGTTTTTGGCACAATCTGGCCATCCCGTACCGCTAAAAAAACCATGCAAACCTATTTTCCCTATGGCTGGAGCCACTATCTGGCCGGTGGCCTGCTCATTGGCGCCGGTGTGTCGCTGATGTTTTTGCTGCTGGGCCGCATCGTCGGCATGAGCACTTTTTTCAGCTCCAGCTGGTCGTATGTGTCTCGTCTGCCGTTTTTTCAGCAACCCGCTTTGGTGCAAACCCGTGTGTGGCGGCTGGTATGCGCAATAGGCCTGGTGCTGGGTGCTGCCCTGTGGTGGTGGCAAGCCGGACCTGAACAGGCTCAGCACACCCTGGTCAGCCCGGCGCGGCTGCTGGTGGGCGGACTGCTGGTGGGCTACGGCGCACGCTTGTCCAATGGCTGCACGTCCGGCCACGGCATTTGCGGCCTGGCCAGTCTGTCGCGCCCTTCGCTGGTGGCGGTGCTGATCTTCATGGGCGTGGCCATTGTTACGGCCCGCGTGTTTGCATTCATCAGCGGAGGTGCCGTATGAAGCGCTTGCAACCTTGGGCCGCCATGCTGGTGGTGCTGGCTGGCGGCATGCTGTTTGGCTACGGGCTGGCCCTGTCGACCATGATTTCGCCCGAAGTGGTGCTGGGCTTTTTGACCGGCCAGGACTACGGCCTGACCCTGGTCATGGGCGGCGCAGTGGTCATCACTCTGGTGTGCTACCAGCTGGCCCCGCGCTGGATGGACAGCCCCGTCATGGACAAGCAGTTCATGCTGCGCGAAGCCAAGCTCGACCGAGACACCGTGCTGGGCTCTGTCATTTTTGGCCTGGGCTGGGGGCTGTGCGGCGTGTGTCCTGGCCCGGCCATTGCTGGCCTGGGCGCCGGCAATATGGACATGCTGTGGGCACTGACCGGTATTTTTGCGGGCGCTTACCTGCAAGGCTGGTGGGCAAACCGCAAATCGGCCGCCTAATACCCACTAAAACCATCACCCCAAAGGCTGCGGCATCAAAAACTCACGGCTGATGCGCGCACCCAGCACATTCACGCGTTCCAGAAACTGCGTCAGGTAGGCGTGCAGGCCGGTGGCCAGAATTTCGTCAATGCAGCCAAAGGCCAGCTCGGCGCGCAGGCGACCTGCGTGGCGCAGAGTCTGGCTGGCACTGTCGGACGTGACCATGCTCAAGTTGCTCATGACTTCGTTCATGCTGGCATGCAATGAGCGGGGCATGTCCGGTCGCAAGATCAACAGCTCGGCCACCCGTTCGGGTTTGATCACGTCGCTGTAGACCTTGCGGTAGACCTCAAAGCCGCTGACGCTGCGCAAGATGGCACTCCAGTGGTAGAAATCAAACTCCTGCGCGGACTCAGGTGCAGCCATTTCGGGCACGGGCGCGCCAAAGTAGTCGCCCTTCATGGCGTGAAACTTCACATCGACCAAACGTGCGGTGTTGTCCGAGCGCTCCAGGAACGTGCCCAAACGCATGAAGTGCAGCGCCTCGTCCATCAGCATGGTGCCCACGGTCACCCCGCGCGAAAGGTGCGAGCGGAATTTCACCCATTCAAAAAACTGGCCAGGGTCGCGCTCAAACTCGCGGGTCTTGAGCATGCGGTTGACCTCCAGCCAGGTCTGGTTCTGGGTTTCCCACACTTCGGTGGTCAGGGTGCCACGCACGGCGCGGGCGTTTTCGCGGGCGGCGCGCAAACACGACACGATGGACGAGGGGTTGTCCTCGTCACGCACCATGAACTGGGTCACGCCCTCGGGCGTGATCTCGCCGTGCAAAGCGCGGTAGGACGGCAGCAGCTCGCTGATGGACAAAATCCCTTCCCAGCCGGCCTGGGCAGCTGCAGCAGACTGCGGCAGCATGGAGGTTTCGTAGCTCACGTTGAGCATGCGGGCCGTGTTTTCGGCGCGCTCCATGTAGCGCGACATCCAGAACAAATGATCGGCGGTTCTTGACAACATCTTGCGGTCCTTCGAATCTGTAGTGGGGTGCGCTCAGGCTTGCAAAATCCAGGTGTCTTTGGTGCCCCCGCCTTGCGAGGAGTTCACCACCAAAGAGCCCTCTTTCAGGGCCACGCGGGTCAGGCCTCCGGGCACCATTTGCACGGTGCGGCCACTGAGCACAAAGGGACGCAAGTCAATGTGACGCGGCGCAATGCCGCTGTCCACATAGGTCGGACAGCTCGACAGGCTCAGCGTCGGCTGCGCAATGTAACCCGAGGGGTTGGCCAGCAGCGCTGCGCGGAATTTTTCAATCTCTGCCTGACTGGCGGCGGGGCCCACCAACATGCCGTAGCCCCCTGCCCCATGCACCTCCTTGACCACCAGGTCTTTCAGGTTGGCCAGGGTGTACTGCAGGTCCTCGGGCTTGCGGCACATGTAGGTGGGCACGTTTTTCAGGATCGGCTGCTCACCCAGGTAGAACTTGATCATGTCCGGCACATAGGGGTAGATGGACTTGTCATCCGCCACACCGGTACCCACGCCGTTGCAGATCGAAACGTGGCCTGCCTTGTAGGCCTCCATCAAACCGGCGCAACCCAGGGTGGAGTCAGGGCGGAACACTTCGGGGTCCAGAAAGTCGTCATCCACCCGGCGGTAAATCACATCGACCCGCTTAGGGCCGCGCGTGGTGCGCATGTACACAAACTTGTCTTTCACGAACAGGTCTTGCCCCTCCACCAGCTCCACACCCATCTGCTGGGCCAAAAAGGCGTGTTCAAAATAAGCGCTGTTGTACATGCCGGGGGTGAGCACCACCACCGTGGGCTCGGCCGTAGTGGCCGGACTGCTGGCGCGTAGCGTCTCCAGCAGCAGGTCGGGGTAATGCGCTACAGGGGCCACGCGGTGGCGACTGAACAGGTCGGGAAACAGACGCATCATCATCTTGCGGTCTTCGAGCATGTAGCTCACGCCGCTGGGTACGCGCAGGTTGTCTTCAAGCACGTAGTACTCACCATTGCCAGCGCTGTCCGGTGCCCGCACGATGTCGATGCCGCTAATGTGCGAATAGATGTTATTGGGCACATCCACACCCACCATCTCGGGCCGGAACTGGGCGTTGTTCTCGATCTGGTCGCGTGCAATCACGCCTGCCTTGAGGATCTCCTGGTCGTGATAAATGTCGTGAATGAAGTGGTTGAGCGCGGTCACACGCTGCACCAAGCCTGCCTCCATGCTTTTCCACTCATGCGCCGGGATGATGCGGGGAATCAGGTCAAAGGGAATAAGCCGCTCGGTCCCCGAGCCGTCTTCATCCTTGTCGCCATAGACGGCAAAGGTAATGCCTACGCGACGAAAAATGACTTCGGCCTCATCCCGCCGAGCCTCCATGGTGCCGTGGTCTTGCCCGGCCAGCCACTGGGCATAGGCTTTGTAATGGGACCGGACTTCGCCACTGTCTTTGCCCTCGGGCAGGCGGCTGTACATTTCGTCAAATTTACGCATCGCGTTTACTCCTGCCCAGAGCTTAGCAAGATGCGTACCCGTTTAGCTTGACTGCCCTCAAGAAAGCACGTCAAGGTGGTGTGTCGTGCCAATACCGTCTGGCTTGCTGACGCCAGCAATCAGTCCGCTCGGGCACATCGCTGCGCCAATGCAGTGCGCCACATTGGTCAGTGCGCAACACGGGCAAGCCAAGCGCAGCATAGCGCTCTATCACTGTAGCTGCGGGGTGACTGTAGCGATTCATGTGCCCAGCCTGCACCCATGACCAGCGCGGCTGAACAGCCTTCAAAAACGATTCGCTTGAGGATGTTTTGCTGCCATGGTGTGGCACCAGGAGCACGTCCACCGGCGTCAATTGCGCCTGCTCCAGCAGCTGCGTCTCCTGCGCCGCCTCAATGTCCCCCGCCAACAATACCGTGCGCTGCCCGTTGGAGATTCGCAGAACACAGCTGCCAGGATTGGTTGCCGTGCCCACCTGTTCGTAGCCCGGTTGGGGATGAATGAACTCGAACAACACCCCATCGCGATGCCAGCTTCGGCCTTGTGCGCAAGTTCGCAGTTCGTGGGCACGGCTGAGGTCTTCGGGTACCGTCATGGAACTCCAGAGTGTGACATCGGGGTAACGCATCAACACGGCATCAATGCCGCCGGTATGGTCAATGTCTCGGTGGCTGAGGACCAGATCGGTCAGGGGCTCTCGCGAGCGGTCCAGCCACGGGCCCAGAACCCGCTCGCCCGCATCGCTGTACTCCGAATACCGCGGCCCGGTGTCATACAGCAAGGTGCTTCCATGCGTGCGCACCAGTACCGCGTTGCCCTGCCCCACATCGGGCGCCCAGACATCAAACTCACCAAAAGCGGGCCGCCAGGGCTGCCATAAAAGCAGGGGCACCAGCAAAGGCAAGCCCAACAGGCGCAAGGCAACGGCCCAAGGTCGCATCAGCAACCATGCACCACACAATGCCGCCGCTGCAACTGGCCAGGCCGGTATCGGCCAGAGCAACACTGCAGAGGGCCATTGCGCCAGAGCGTGCAGCATCTGCCACAAAGGCCACATCAACCAGGCACTGATCTCCCACAGGCCTGGCACCAGCACGCCCAGCAAGGCCAAGGGTGTGATTGCGTAGCTGACCCAGGCAATGGCCAGCAAATTGGCCAACAAGCCAACCAGGGACCATTGACCGAAAAAAAGCACGCTCAGAGGCGCCAGCGCCAGCATGATGACCCATTGCTCGCGCAGCAATTGTGTTAGCGACACCCCAAGCTGGTGCAAATGTCCAGGCCAGCCTTTTTTTGGTGCACCCTGAGCGTCATCGGCGCTCCCAGACGGTGCGTCGACCAAAACCCTGCCACGAGACAATAAAACACCAACGGCGACAAAACTTAACCAAAAGCCCGGCTGCAGCAATGCCCATGGGTCAAACAGCAACACGCCCAACGCACACCACAACCAGACCAAAGACCACGGCCAACGCCTGCCCGACTGCTGTAACGCCATGGCTATGCCCAGCATGAGCACAGTGCGTTGCGCAGGTACACCCCACCCACTGAACAAAGCATAGGCCAGACCCGCAGACCAAGCCAACACTGCTGCCAAGCGCTGCACCGGCCAGTGCAGCGCCCAGGGGTGCCGCGCCAGACCCGGAACTTTGCGCATAATCCAGCGCCATGCTCGTAAAACCCAGGTGTTCATCAGCCATACCAGCATGGTGATGTGCAAACCGGAAATACTCATGAGATGGGCCACACCCGTGATCCGAAACACATCCCAGTCCTCGGGCTCAATTGAGGCCTGATCGCCCGTGACCAACGCTGCAAGCACGCCATAGACCGCTTGCAGTTGCCGAAAGGCTTGTCCCTTGGCGAGCAATTGATCGCGAACATTTTGGCGCCAGCGTTCCAGCGCGTGGCTCTGCCCAGAGGCGAGCAAAGTAGGCTCTGGACCATCGCGGGTGATGCGCACATAACCGCTCACACGCATGCTGCGCTCCCACATCCACAGCTCGTAATCAAAGCCTGCCGGGTTGAGTTGGCCGTGGGGCGTTTTCAGGCGCACACGCATGCGCCAGCGTTGCCCAGCCTGCACCCGAGCATCGGCATTTGGCTGCTCAACGACACTACCCAATGTCGACCGGTTGGGGTACCAGCTCAACGATATGCGTTTCGGTGCTACAAATTCCGCAGGCAATGCGGGCGCCCCAGGCTTGGGCACCAGCGAGATCTGCTCGATCGACAGCACAAAACGCATCGCCTGCGCACTGTGCTGGGGCATGCTGCTGATGACGCCCTGCACGTCAAAGTCTCGCCCCTGCAACGTAGCTGGCAAAGTAGGCAGCCGTTGCACAGCAAGCCAACCACTGCAGCCCCAACTCGCCACAGCCAACAGGGGCAAAGCCATCCAGCGAAAAACACCTTTGGCAGACATTACAGAAACCGTCAGAAGAAACAGCGACAGTCCGAGAACACCACCATAGACCACAGTCGCATAAAGCTGCGCCTGTTGCAACTGCACGGCCACACCGCACACGCCGGCCAAAGCCAGACCATGCCACCAGGCACGCGAGTCGTGGTTTGTTCGCCCGTGCTCAGGCATCTTGCTCCTCCCTGTGGTACCTGCGCCGTTTGTCCAAATAAAGCTGGCGCGGCTTTTGCTTTGTTTTTTGGCATTAAAGCAGTACCTACCGAGCCTGTCCATGTCCATCCACGTTGCCCTGCACCACGTTACCGAATACCGCTACGACCGCCCCATCCGGCTCGGGCCTCAAGTGGTGCGCCTGCGCCCTGCCCCACACAGCCGCAGCCGCATCCTGTCGTACAGCCTGCGCGTCGAGCCCGAAAACCACTTCATCAACTGGCAGCAGGACCCGTTTGCCAACTACCAGGCCCGGCTGGTCTTTCCCGAGAAAACCACCGCCTTCAAGGTCACCGTCGATCTGGTCGCCGAGATGGCGGTCTACAACCCGTTTGACTTCTTTCTGGAGCCCTCGGCCGAAACCGTGCCGCTGAGTTACGCGCCCGAATTGCGCGAAGAACTCGCCCCCTACCTGGTCTGTGCGCCCGAACTGGCTAAGGCCCCGCTGTTCCAGAAGTACCTGGCGGGCATTGGCCGCAAAGAACAACGCACTATCGACTTTCTGGTGGGCATCAACCAGAAGCTGCAAGGCGACATCGGCTACCTGATCCGGCTGGAGCCAGGTGTGCAGACGCCCGAAGAAAGCCTGATCAAGCGCAGCGGCTCGTGCCGCGACTCGGCCTGGCTGCTGGTGCAGCTGCTGCGGCACCTGGGTCTGGCCGCGCGCTTTGTGTCGGGCTACCTGATCCAGCTCGCGCCCGATGTGAAGTCGCTCGACGGCCCCAGCGGCACCGAGGTGGACTTCACCGACCTGCACGCCTGGTGCGAGGTGTACCTGCCCGGCGCAGGCTGGATCGGGTTGGACCCGACCTCGGGTTTGATGGCCGGTGAAGGCCACATCCCGCTGGCCTGCACGCCGCAGCCCAGCAGTGCCGCGCCCATCGAAGGCCTGATCGACGAATGCGAGGTCGAGTTCGGCCACGAGATGCAGATCACCCGCATCTACGAGTCGCCCCGCGTGACCAAGCCCTACACCGAAGAACAGTGGGCGCAGGTGCTCCAGCTCGGCGAACAGGTGGACCAGCAGCTGCAGGCGGGCGATGTGCGCCTGACCATGGGCGGGGAGCCGACCTTTGTGGCGGTGAACGACCGCGACGCGCCCGAGTGGAACACCGACGCCCTGGGCCCCACCAAACGTGGCCTGGCCACCGAGCTGGTGCACAAGCTGCGCGCCGAGTACGGCCAGGGCGGTTTTCTGCACTTTGGCCAGGGCAAGTGGTACCCGGGCGAGCAGCTGCCGCGCTGGGCGCTGTCGATCTACTGGCGCGCCGACGGCGAACCCATCTGGCACGACCCCACGCTGTTTGCTGATGAACGTGAACCCCACCAGTACACCAGTGAAGATGCCCGCATCTTCATGCAGACCCTCACCCAGAAGCTGGGTCTGAGCAGCCAATACGTGCAGCCCGGCTTTGAGGACACCTGGTACTACCTCTGGCGTGAACGCCGCCTGCCGGTCAACGTGGACCCGTTTGATTCACGCCTGGATGACGAACTCGAGCGCGTGCGCCTGCGCCGCGTGTTCAAACAGCAGCTCGACAGCGTGATCGGCTACGCCTTGCCGATCCAGGCCGATGGTCCTGGCCTGAATGGTTCCCGCTGGTCCACCGGCCCCTGGTTCTTCCGCGACGAGCGCATGTACCTCATTCCGGGCGACTCGCCCATGGGCTACCGCTTGCCGCTGGACGCCCTGCCCTGGGTGAGCGAGGGCGACTACCCCTGGCAGATCGAGCAGGACCCGTTTGCGCCACGTAACTCGTTGCCTGCAGCAGCCACGATCCGCAAGCAACACAACGCGGCCTGGGACAACGCGCATGGCCTGGCGCGACCCTCACACGCTGCACTGCACAGCGGCCCGCAAGCCCGCACCCTGGACACGCGCGCACCTGGCCGCTTTGAGTCCGCCGCCTGGATCACCCGCACCGCGCTGGTGGTCGAAGCGCGCGACCCCATGCGTGCCAACGGCCCCAAGGCCGAGCGCCAGCACGGCGGCCAGGGCTCGCAGCTGTACGTGTTCATGCCGCCGCTCTCGCGCCTGGAGGATTACCTGGAACTGCTCTCGGCCGTCGAAGCCACAGCCAGCCAGCTGGGCATGCAGATCGTGCTGGAGGGCTACCCGCCGCCACGCGACGCGCGTCTGAAACTGCTGCAGGTCACGCCCGACCCCGGCGTGATCGAGGTCAACATCCACCCCGCGCACAACTGGGGCGAGCTGGTGCAGC
>CAZPTM010000028.1:0-1562 GCA_964589665.1 uncultured Limnohabitans sp.
GACTACGAGGGCGTGGGCACCATGTCCAAGTCCAAGAACAACGGCGTGGACCCTCAGGACCTGATCGAAAAGTACGGTGCTGACACCGCCCGTCTGTACACCATGTTCACCGCACCGCCCGAAGCCACGCTGGAGTGGAACGACGCGGCCGTCGAAGGCAGCTACCGCTTCCTGCGCCGCGTGTGGAACTTCGCGGTCAAGAACGAAGCGGCTCTGAAAGAGGGCATCGCGGTCGACCGCAGTCAGGATGTGGCTTTCGGCAAGGCCGCCAAAGCGCTGCGCCTGGACATCCACACCGTGCTCAAGCAGGCCAATTACGACTACGAGCGCATGCAGTACAACACCGTCGTCTCTGCGGTGATGAAGATGCTCAACACGCTCGAAGACGTGCAGCTCGACGGCAGTGCCGAAGACAGCGCGGCGCTGGCCGAGTGCTTCTCCATCCTGCTGCGTGTGCTCTACCCGGCCTGCCCGCACATTGCCGACCAGCTGTGGAACGAGCTGGGCTATGCCTCCTGCTGCGGCGACCTGCTCGATACCACCTGGGCGGGTGTGGACGAGTCGGCCTTGGTGCGCGACGAGATCGAGCTCATGCTGCAGGTCAACGGCAAGCTGCGCGGCTCGGTGCTGGTGCCCGCCAGCGCCGACAAGGCGCAGATCGAGCAGCTTGCGCTGGCCAGCGAGGCCTTTGCCAAAGCCGCCAATGGCGCAGCCGCCAAAAAGGTGATCGTGGTGCCTGGCCGTCTGGTCAATGTGGTGGTCTGATCGGCATGGATCGTCGCCATCTTTTGCTCGGTGTGTCCGCTGTCGCCCTCAGTGGCTGCGGCTTCAAGCTGCGCGAAGGCGGTGACTTTGCCTTCCACAAACTCTTTGTCAACTTCCCGGAAGATACGTTGGGGGTGGAATTGCGCAGACACCTTCTGGGTACGGGCAAGCTTGAATTGATCGAGGACGCCAAGCGCATGCGCGAGGCTGACGCTATGCTCGACATCCTGGCGCAAAACCGTCAGCGCGTGATTGTCGGTGTGAACGCCTCAGGCCAGGTGCGAGAAGTCCAGTTGCGCCTTGCGGTAAGTTTTCGATTGCGCGATGCACAAGGGGTGGAGTGGGTGGAGCCTGTGACTTTGCAAATGGAGCGTGACCTCAGCTATGCGGAAAGCGCAGCCTTGTCCAAAGAAATCGAAGAGGGGTTGACCTACCGCAGCATGCAGACCGATATCGTGGGTCAAATCATGCGTCGCCTTGCTGCTGTGCGCAAACGCCCTTGAGGTCGTGACAGCATGCAGCTTGCTCTTGCCCAGTTATCGGCCCATCTGCAAAAGGGTTTGCGTAACCTGTATGTGTTGCATGGCGATGAGGCCTTGCTGGTGCAGGAGGCGGCCGACGCCATTCGCGCCCACGCTCGCGCTCAAGGCCACACCGAGCGTACGGTGTACACCGTCCAAGGTGCGCATTTTGACTGGAGCGAAGTGTTGGCTGCTGGCGGCTCGCTCAGTTTGTTTGCAGACAAGCAGCTGGTCGAAATCCGCATCCCCTCGGGCAAGCCGGGCAAGGACGGCAGC
>CAZPTM010000028.1:1662-6817 GCA_964589665.1 uncultured Limnohabitans sp.
TGGCAAGCCCTGGAGCGCCTGGCCTTGCGCCTGGCCCACTTGTGCGCTGTCCGGTAAACGCCAGCGCGTACACAGGGGCTGTGAGAAAATGCCCTCCATGAACGCCATCGATACTGCTCAATACATGTCGGCACTGGGCGCCCAGGCCAAGCAAGCCAGTGCGGCCATGGCCAAAGCCTCTGCAGCTGTCAAAAACCGTGCCTTGCTTGCCTTGGCTAACTTGCTGCGCGAAAACACCGATAGCTTGCAGGCCGACAATGCCAAGGATCTGGAGCGTGCCCGTGCTGCAGGTTTGGCTGAGCCCATGGTAGATCGTCTCAAACTCACACCCAAGGTCATTGAAACCTGTGCTTTGGGCTGCGAGCAGTTGGCCGCCATGCCCGACGTGATTGGAGAAATCATTGGCATGAAGCAGCAACCCAGCGGCATTCGCGTCGGGCAGATGCGGGTGCCAATTGGTGTGTTCGGCATGATCTTCGAAAGTCGCCCCAATGTGACCATTGAAGCGGCCAGCTTGTCGATCAAAAGCGGCAATGCCTGCATTTTGCGTGGGGGCTCTGAGGCCATCGAGTCCAACAAAGCCTTGGCGCTGTTGGTGCAGCAGGCGCTGACTCAAGCGGGGCTGCCGCAAGATGCCGTGCAGTTGGTGCAGACCACCGACCGCGCTGCTGTGGGTCAACTGATTGCCATGCCCCAGTTTGTGGATGTGGTCATTCCGCGTGGCGGCAAGGGCCTGATCGAGCGCATCAGCGCTGAGGCCAAAGTGCCGGTCATCAAGCACCTGGACGGCAACTGCCACACCTATGTGGACGATCCCTGCGACAACGATATGGCCGTCAAAGTGGCCGACAACGCCAAGACCCAGAAGTACAGCCCCTGCAACGCCAGTGAGGGTTTGCTGGTGGCGCGTGGTGTGGCCGCGCAATTCCTGCCGCAGATTGGCGCGGTGTACGCAGCCAAGGGTGTGGAAATGCGCTGCTGCCCAGAGGCCAAGGCCTTTCTGGCTGGTGTTTCAGGTGCGAGTGTGAAAGACGCTACTGAGCAAGACTGGTTTGAAGAATACCTGGCCCCCATCATCAGCATCAAGGTGGTAGCAGGTCTGGACGAGGCCATCGCCCATATCAACCACTACAGCAGCCATCACACCGATGCCATCCTCACGCGCGACCACATGCACGCGCAGCGCTTTTTGCGCGAGGTGGATTCGTCGAGCGTGATGGTCAACGCCAGCACCCGCTTCGCCGATGGCTTCGAATACGGGCTGGGTGCTGAAATCGGTATTTCCACCGACAAATTCCACGCCCGCGGTCCCGTGGGTATCGAAGGCCTGACTTCGCTCAAGTATGTGGTGCTGGGCGAAGGTGAAGTCCGCAACTAATAACCTTGGAGACAGATCTTTATCACTGTCCCCACCATGAAAGGGCAACAATGGTCCCCCACCTCGTCACTGCACTGACTGGCCCCATCAATGAACTCGAGCAGCGCATCCTCGATTCGATGCCTGCGATCGAGCGCTGGTTCCGACTGGAATGGATGGAGCACACCCCACCCATTTACTCTTCGGTCGACATTCGCAATGCTGGTTTCAAACTTGCCCCGGTGGACACCAACTTGTTCCCTGGTGGCTGGAACAATCTGACCAACGAAATGCTGCCCTTGGCAGTGCAGGCGGCGCAGGCGGCTATCGAGAAGATTTGCCCCGAAGCCAAAAACTTGCTGATCATTCCAGAGAACCACACGCGCAACACCTTCTATCTGAGCAATGTGCTGCAGCTGCAGCGCATCTTTCATATGGCGGGCCTCAATGTGCGCATCGGCTCGATCAACCCCGAGATCAAGGAACCGACCGAGATCGCTCTGCCAGGCGGCGAGACGGTTGTGCTTGAACCCGTGCAGCGCACGCGCCATCGCTTGGGGTTGCAGCACTTTGACCCTTGCACCATCTTGCTCAACAACGACTTGTCTGCAGGGGCCCCGGGCATTTTGGAAGATCTGCACGAGCAGTACCTTTTGCCGCCATTGCATGCAGGCTGGAGCGTGCGCCGCAAGAGCACCCACTTCCAAAATTACGAAGAGGTGGCCAAACGCTTTGGCAAGATGTTGGGTATCGATCCGTGGTTGATCAACCCCATGTTCAACCAGTGCGGAGAGGTCAACTTCGCCGAAGGCTCGGGCATGGAGTGCTTACGCAGCAATGTGGATGCTTTGCTCACCAAGATCAAGCGAAAGTACAAGGAATACGGCATCAACGAAAAACCGTTTGTGGTGGTCAAGGCCGACAACGGTACCTACGGCATGGGCATCATGACGGTGCGTGATGTGGCAGATCTGGACCAGCTCAACCGTAAGACACGCAACAAGATGAACGTCATCAAGGACGGTCAGGTGGTCAACGACGTGATCATTCAGGAGGGCGTTATCACCCATGAGTTGATGAATGACGCCGTGGCCGAACCGGTGGTGTACATGATGGACCGTTATGTGGTCGGTGGGTTCTACCGTGTGCATGCCGACCGTGGTGTGGACGAAAACCTCAATGCACCGGGGGCGAGCTTCGTACCTTTGGCTTTTGAAGAGAGTGCTCACTTGCCTCAGCCGGGCGTTAAACCAGGCGTGAGTGTGCCTAACCGTTTTTACATGTACGGTGTGGTGGGCCGCTTGGCCATGCTGGCCGCTAGCTACGAGCTGGAAGCCACAGATCCGCAGGCCGAAAACTTTGATGTGTAAAGTCCAAATAGGGATAAGTTGCTGCACTGCAACATTTGTCCCCATTTTGTTCAAACTCACCTGGACAGGCGCACAATAGCGCGATGTTTGATTTCGGCCTTGCCTGTGCGCTAAGGTCTTTGATTTGTGTCTTCTTCCCGTTCAAGCTTAGCTGCACTGACTTTGGGCGCCATAGGCGTGGTGTATGGTGACATTGGCACCAGCGTTCTGTATGCCGTCAAGGAGGTGTTTGGTTCCGGGCACGTGGATTTCACACCGGCGAATGTGTACGGCGTGCTTTCACTGTTTGTCTGGACGCTGACCACGATTGTGTCGGTCAAGTATGTGCTTTTGGTCCTTCGCGCAGATAACCATGGCGAAGGTGGACTGGTGGCCATGCTGGCTTTGGCGTCCCAGTCGGTCAAGGATCGGCCTGCCTTGCGCAGACGTTTGCTTTTCATCGGTATTTTCGGCACCTGTCTTTTCTATGGTGATGGCGTTATCACGCCCGCCATTTCCGTGCTCTCTGCCGTCGAGGGGCTGGAGGTGATTTCACCGAACTTCAAGAAGATGGTGATCCCGCTGACCTTGCTGATTTTGCTGGCCCTGTTCTGGGTGCAAAAGCGGGGGACGGCCGGCATCGGCAAATTTTTCGGCCCCATCACCCTGGTCTGGTTTGCGGCGTTGGCTGTCAGCGGCGTGGCGCAGATCATTCAGTACCCAGCCATTTTGTGGGCTCTGAGCCCGCATCATGCGCTGGGCTTCATCTGGCATAACCCTGGCACGACCTTTGTGATTTTGGGCGCTGTGGTGCTATGCGTGACTGGTGCTGAGGCTTTGTACGCAGACATGGGCCACTTTGGCAAAAAGCCGATACGGCTGGCCTGGTTTGCCGTGGTCATGCCATGCCTGATCATGAATTACTTTGGGCAAGGGGCACTGTTGTTGTCTGAACCCGAGTCGGTCAAAAACCCGTTTTTCCTGATGATGCCCGAGTGGGCACTGATGCCCATGGTGGGCTTGGCCACGTTGGCGACGGTGATCGCGTCGCAGGCCCTCATCTCTGGCGCCTTCAGCGTCACCAAGCAGGTGATCCAGCTGGGCTATCTGCCGCGTCTGCATGTGCAGCACACCAATGAACATGAAACCGGCCAGATCTACATGCCTTTTGTGAATTGGGGACTGTTTGTAGCGATTGTGCTGGCGGTGCTGATGTTCAAATCCTCCAGCAACCTGGCTTCAGCCTACGGCATTGCGGTGTGTACCGACATGATGATCACCACCGTGCTGACTTTCTACGTCATTCGTTACGGCTGGAAGATGCCGCTGGCCCTGTGCCTGGGGGCTACGGGGTTTTTCTTTGTCGTGGACCTGGCCTTTTGGTCGTCCAACATGCTCAAGCTCGTAGATGGTGGCTGGTTTCCGCTGTTCATCGGCGGCTCCATTTTCATGCTCATGCTGACTTGGAAAGAGGGCAGACGCTTGCTCAACCAGTCCTTGCAATCGGATTCACTCAAGCTGACGGAGTTTTTGGAGGCGGTTTTTGTCGATCCGCCAACGCGTGTGGCTGGCTCGGCCGTATTTTTGACGGCAGAGCCCGGTGTGGTGCCTAACGCGTTGCTGCACAACCTCAAGCACAACAAGGTTCTGCATGAACAAAATCTGTTTGTCACAGTGCGCCACCATGAAGTGCCCTGGATTGACATGGGCGGACGCCTGGAAATCCAGCTCTTAGGCCATGACAGCTGGCAAGTGCTGGTGCACTACGGCTTCAAGGATGATGTGGATTTACCTAAAGCGCTGGCAAACATTCAAGGCTTGAGCTTCCCGCTGGACTTGATGAGCACCAGCTACTTCCTCTCGCGCGACATTGTGGTGCCTACTGTCGGCGGCGGCATGACGCCCTGGCGCGAAAAGCTGTTTGCGCAGATGCACCTCAATGCCAGCCCGGCTGCAGAGTTTCTGAACCTGCCCAGCAACTCGGTGGTGGAGCTGGGCTCCAAGATCGAAATTTGAACGCTGCAGCGCCCCGGCTTCAGGGGCGCTGGCCCATGGCTTCGCCCATGCGGATGGGGCGGGTAGGTGTCCAGTCTGTGGGCAGTTGCCACGTGCCTTGGGGCATCAGCAAGACCACGGTGGAGCCCAGCAGGAAACGCCCCATCTCCTCACCCTTGTCCAGGGTGATGTTGCCCATCTCGTAAGTCCACTCGCGCACCGTGCCTGGACGAGGCGGGTTGACCACGCCATGCCACACGGTGGCCATGCTGCCCACAATCGTGGCGCCCACCAGCACCATGACAAAGGGACCAAACTCGCCCTCGAACACGCAAACCACACGTTCGTTACGAGCGAACAGGCCGGGTACGCCACGGGCAGTCGTCGGGTTAACCGAAAACAGGTCACCCGGCACATGAATCATGCGCGTCAAGCGGCCAGCGCACGGCATGTG
>CAZPTM010000028.1:6917-12419 GCA_964589665.1 uncultured Limnohabitans sp.
CCCACTGTTGACTGGCTACCCAGCCTGCAAAGGCCGTCAGGGCCTGTTTGGGGATCAGGTATTGGGGCACAACCGCCAGGCGGTCAGAAAAAGAACTGGACATGAAGCAAACGCCAAGGCGATTTCAGAAGATCACGAATTTTATCGGGCCAAGGCACAATCGCAGGAATGAGTACACCGCTGTTGTCGGTCGACCACCTTGTCAAACGCTACGGCGGGCAGACGGTGGTCAATGACCTGAGTTTCCACATTGAGCCGGGCGAATGCCTGGGTGTGATCGGCCCCAACGGGGCTGGCAAGACCACCACCATCCGCATGTGCCTGGGTCTGTCCGAGCCTGATGGCGGCGACATCACCTACTTTGGTGCGCAGCGCATGCCTGCAGATGCCTTGGGCATCAAGGCGCGCCTGGGCGTGGTCGCGCAGATGGATACGCTGGATCCGGACTTTACCGCCGCCGAAAACCTGCTGGTCTTTGGCCGCTATTTTGGCTTGCCCGAGCGCACCATCCGTGAGCGCATTCCGCAGTTGCTGGAATATGCCGCCCTCTCGCACAAAGCGGATGCCAAGCCGGGCCAACTGTCTGGCGGCATGAAACGGCGTTTGAGCCTTGCGCGAGCCCTGATCAACGCGCCCGATCTTTTGCTGCTCGATGAGCCCACCACCGGACTGGACCCCCAGGCCCGCCACCTCATGTGGGAGCGCCTGCAGGTGCTGCTGCAGCAAGGCCGATCAATCTTGCTGACCACCCACTTCATGGACGAGGCTGAGCGACTGTGTTCGCGCCTGCTGGTGCTGGACCACGGGCGCAAGATCGCCGAAGGCAAGCCGCGCGACCTGATCGCTGCTCACCTGGAACCCGAAGTGGTGGAGGTGTTTGGCCAGGGCGCAGTCGCCCTGGCGCAAGAGGCGAGCCTGCAAGCCCTGGCCGATCGCACCGAAGTCAGCGGCGAAACCGTCTTCTTCTACACCCGCGACAGCCAACCCCTGCTGGCGGCCTTGCAACACTGGCCGCAACTGCGAACGCTGCACCGGCCTTCCAACCTGGAAGACCTGTTCCTGAAGCTGACCGGACGCCAGATCCGGGAGGAAGGCTGATCATGAGCCAAATCCAGAACAATCTATGGGCCGCGCCGCGCCTGTCCATGCGCTGGTGGCCGGTGTTTCGTCGCAATTTCCTGGTCTGGCAAAAACTGGCCATCCCCAGCCTGGTGGGCAACATTGCCGAGCCGTTGATGTGGCTCGTGGCGTTTGGCTACGGCCTGGGCTCGCTGGTCGGGCAGATCGAACTCGGTGGCGAGAAAGTACCCTACATCCTGTTTTTGGCCAGCGGCAGCATCTGCATGAGCGCCATGAATGCGGCCACCTTTGAGGCTTTGTATTCGGCGTTTTCGCGCATGCATGTGCAAAAAACCTGGGATGGCATCATGAACGCACCGGTGCGCTTGGACGATGTGGTACTGGCCGAAATGCTCTGGGCCGCGTTCAAGGCGCTGTTCACCGTGACCGCCATCCTGGGCGTGATGCTGGCCCTGGGCATCAGCCACAGCCCCAAGCTACTGGTGGCTTGGCCTGTGCTGCTGGGCGTGGGCATTACCTTCAGCTGCATGGCGCTGATCTTCAACGCGCTGGCCAAGGGCTACGACTTTTTTACCTACTACTTCACCCTGTTTCTGACACCCATGATGTTCCTTTCGGGCATCTTTTTCCCGCGCACACAACTGCCGCCAGTGGTGCATGCGATTGCAGACTGGTTACCCTTGTCTGCAGCGGTGGACCTGGTGCGCCCACTGTTCATGGACCGTTGGCCCGAGCATGCGCTGCGCCATGGCCTGGTGTTGGTGGTGTTCTCGGGCGTGTCGTTCTGGATCGCTTTGGCCCTGACCCGCAAGCGTTTCAGGAGTTGAGTGGGTGACAGCTTGTCAGCAAGATCGGTGCAGACAGCGGCTAAGATGAGTTTTTAGCCGTTTATTTCAGACATTCGAGGACGAGAAAATGAGCATTCAGACCGTAGGTATTGTGGGCGCAGGCACCATGGGCAATGGCATTGCACAGGCGTGCGCCGTGACGGGCGTGAACGTGGTCATGGTGGATATTTCCGAAGCCGCAGTGGCCAAGGGGTTGGCCACGGTGGCGGGTAGCCTGGATCGCCTGATCAAAAAAGAAAAAATGACCGAGGCCGACAAGGCCACAGCGCTGTCGCGCATCAAAGGCAGCACCAGCTACGAAGACCTCAAGGCGGCTCAACTGGTCATCGAAGCGGCCACTGAAAACGAACAGATCAAGATCAAGATCCTGCAGCAGCTCGACCAGATGCTGGACGCGCAGACCATCATTGCCTCCAACACCTCGTCCATTTCCATCACCAAGCTGGCAGCGACGACCGGCCGTGCTGATCGATTCATTGGCATGCACTTTTTCAACCCGGTGCCCATGATGGCGCTGGTGGAAATCATCCGTGGTCTGCAAACCAGCGATGCTACCCACGACGCCGTGCACGCACTGGCCACGACCTTGGGCAAGACGCCGATTACCGTGAAGAACGCGCCCGGTTTTGTGGTCAACCGGATTTTGGTGCCCATGATCAACGAGGCGTTTTATGTGCTGGCCGAAGGCCTGGCCTCGCCCGAAGACATCGACGCAGGCATGAAGCTTGGTTGCAACCAACCCATTGGCCCGCTGGCGCTGGCTGACATGATCGGTATTGACGTGTGCCTGGCCGTGATGGAGGTCTACCTCAAGGAGTTCGGCGACAGCAAGTACCGCGCTTGCCCGTTGATGAAAGAAATGGTGGCCGCAGGCCGTCTGGGGCGCAAGACTGGCCAGGGTGTGTACACCTACTGATCGTGTCTCTCAGCCTGCTCTTTCGGGAGCAGGCGCGCCACCTGCTCGCGCAGGGCGCGCACTTCCTGTCGCAGCTGGTGCATTTCAAGCGCCATATTGTGTTTGATGGCGGCCTCTTCCTCGTGCACTTCCTGTTCCACAAAAATGGCGGACAGGGATGCGGTGACAAGCGATAGCACCGCCAGGCCCAGCAACACTACGGCGACTGAAAAAATACGCGACAGCGGTGTGTGTGGGACCAGATCGCCGTAGCCTACTGTGGCGGCCGTGGTGAAGGCCAGCCACAAGCCGTCGCTGAGGTTTTCAATGCGCGGGTCGATCAACCAAAAGCCCACCCCACCAAACAGCAAAATGACCAAAGCCAACGCCAGGGAATACAGCAAACCCTTGCGAACCAGCAGCAGACGTTTTTTGTGGGTGTAAGACATGGCAAAACAAAAGCACAATCGCACCATGCATTTTGCCTCTGAATCTTTACCGCTTTCTTTTGCCGCTCTGGATCCAGCACGGGTGCTCGATGCGCTTGACGCTGTAGGCGTCCACGGCGATGGGCGCTTGCTGGCCTTGGGCTCTTACGAAAATCGGGTCTACCGCGTCCAGCTGGACGAGCCAGTGCAAAGCCACGAGGCCGTGGTCGTCAAGTTCTACCGGCCGGGGCGCTGGAGCACTGCGCAAATTCAAGAAGAGCACGATTTCGCCTGGGACTTGCAGACCCAAGAAGTACCGGTGGTGGCCCCGCTCAAGCTGCAGGGACAGACCCTGCACCAGGCCGAAGGCTTTCATTTTTCAGTGTCACCTGTGCGTGGCGGACGCAGCCCCGAGCTCGATGACTTTGAGGTGCTGGAGTGGATCGGACGCTTTTTGGGGCGCATCCACACGGTGGGCGCTGCGCATGCATTCGCCTGCCGGCCCACGCTGGATGTGCACAGCTTTGCCATGGAGCCCGCGCAGTGGTTGCAGACGCATCAGATGATTCCATTGGAGGTTGAACGCGCGTGGCAGCACGCTTTCGAACAAGCCTTGTCATTGGTCCAAGCGGCCTTTGCCAACAGCACAGCGCAGCCCATTCGCCTGCATGGCGACTGCCACCCTGGCAATATTTTGTGGACCCCAACAGACCTGCCGGGCGGGGGCCCACATTTTGTGGACCTGGACGATGCGCGTTTGGGCCCAGCAGTGCAGGACTTGTGGATGCTGCTGTCGGGCGATCGTCGTCAGCGTACGGTGCAGTTGTCAGCTTTGATCGACGGGTATGAACAGGTGCGTGACTTTGATCGCGCAGAGCTGGCGCTCATTGAGCCTTTGCGTACCCTGCGGTTGATCCATTACAGCGCCTGGCTGGCACGACGTTGGGATGACCCGATCTTTCCGATCAACTTTCCCTGGTTTGGCACGCCCGACTACTGGCGTGGTCAGGTGCAAATGCTCGAAGAACAAATCGAGCAAATGCAGGAGCCGGCGCTGGTCGTTTAGGCTCTGTAGAGCTCAGTGCTTGACGCGCAGGTTCAGACCCATGGCCGCACCTAGCAAGGCGGGCTGTGCGGCGCGAATCACGTAGGTAGGAATGCGCTGCATATAGGCCTCGAAGCGGCCCTTGGCCTCAAACGCCGCGCGAAAGCCCGAGTGCGCAAAGTAGTCGCCCAACTTGCCCACAATGCCTCCGCCCACATAAATACCGCCAAGCGCACCCAGTGTGACGGCCAAGTTGCCAGCGGTGCTGCCCAAGAAGCGGCACATACGGTCCAGCGCTTCTTCGCAAGCCACATCCTTGGCTTGCAGCGCGCGTGCGGTGATGTCGGCAGCCGCCAACGGCTCGGCCTCGCGACCATCGAGCTGGCAAATGGCTTTGTACAAGTTCTCCAGGCCCATGCCTGAGACCACGCGTTCGGCAGACACGTGCGGATAGGTTTGCCACAGCACGCCCAGAATGTCGAGTTCGCGTTTGCAGGTAGGGGCCAAAGTGACGTGCCCGCCTTCACCGGCGCAGGCGACCCATTGGCCATCGCGTGAACGCACCAACGACGAGACACCCAAGCCCGTGCCCGGGCCAATAAAACCTTTGGGGGCGCCCTCCAGCGCTTGACCGGGGCCCACTTGCACCAGATCAGCCTCGGTCAACACGGGGCCGGACATGGCCATGGCCTCCCAGTCGTTGAGCATGCGCAGCTGCTGCAGGCCCAGTTGCTGGCGCGTTTGCTCAATCGAGAATGCCCAATGCGTGTTGGTCATCTGCAACCAGTCACCGGTGATCGGGTTGGCAATGGCAATGCAGGCCTGGCGTACGGTGGGTTGACCCACGCGTTGCAGGTATTCGCGCAACGCCGCAGCCAGGTCGGCAAACTGGGCCGTGGGCAAAATCAATTCGTGCTCCATGGCTTGCTGGTCGCCGCGCAGCAGGGCAAAGCGCGCGTTGGTGCCGCCAATGTCGCCAATCAGGCTGAAGCTGGGTTGTGCAGTGGTGTTCATGGTGAGCGTGGGTGTAACCCTCTAGCTTAACAAGCCGCCTGCCGCTGCAGTTACAAGCGGGGTTCTTTCTGTGTGGCCTGCTGCAGGCCACTGCATGCGCACTTTCAGGCCATGGGGTTGAACCGCGAGCAGGTGCACTTGTCCGCCATGGCGCTCAATGATTTCCTTGACGATGGGCAGGCCCAGACCGCA
>CAZPTM010000029.1:0-12377 GCA_964589665.1 uncultured Limnohabitans sp.
AGTCGGCATCGGTGACGGCCATCTGGGTCAACTCCGTCTCATCAAAGGTCGCGCCCAGCAGTTCATCGGCATCGGGCGACCCGCGGACAGCTTCATTTCCTATCATCAGATCCCCCTTGCTACTCAATGCTTGCCACCTCCGAAATAGGGGGTCGTGAATTTCGCGGTCACAAAAATTTGGGCAGGCGCGCGCATCGCGGCTTGCCAACCGTAGAGATTCATCCCCCCCTGGGGGGACCCGACCGCGCCGCTGACTCGCGTGCGGTCTTGCTGTTGTGACAGGGCACGCATAGCGACTGCAAGTTGGCTGTGTCAAACCGTAGGCCACCGTCTTTGATGGGCCGAACGTGATCCACGACACGGGCTGGCACCAGTAGGCCCTTGGCGCCACACCTGCCACACAACGGGTGCTCACGCAAGAAGGCAGCCCGCACCGAGCGCCACTGCCGTGATTGGTAGAAGCCCACCTCGGCATCGAAACCGCGCCGCGCGCGCCCGTAATCGCGATGAATCAGCTGCCTGTGCGCCTCGCAAAACCCTGGCGTTGCCACCACGGCTGCGCACCCTGGATAGCGACAGGGAGTGGGTGCGCTGCGGGGCATTTCGCGAGGTTTCCAACTGATTCAAGAAAGAAGCAACGGCTTCGGAGATTCCGCTTGGCTTCCTCTGTGAACAGAGCGTTCATACGAACACCATCAACCAACCAAAGGAATCACCGAATGAAGTCCAACACGAAGCTAAACCAGCTGCTCGAGCAGATCGCCCAGCAGCACCTGTTCATCGACACCCTGGAAACCCAGAGCAGCGACCGGCTCGACTTTCACGACGTCAGCGTCTGGGCCGTCAAGGCCGCGTTGCAAGCCGCCTACGAGGCTGGCCTCAAGGCCGCAGAAACCAACACCACACCCATTCACACCCAATCCTGATCGGAGCACACCATGACCATCCAACTCACTCCCGCCCAGCAAGCCATCCTGGCCCATGCCCATCAGCACACCGAGGGCAAGATCGCCTGGTTCCCTGAGAACATCAAAGGCGGTGCGCGCCAGAAAGTGATCGATGGCCTGTTCAAGCGCGCCCTGATCACCTGCGACGGCAAGGACTGGTTCGTGGCCGCTGAGAGCTACGAGGCCTTGGGTGTGCCACGCAAGGCGCCTGTGAGCGCCCAGGCCATCGACGAGGTCATCGAGGCCGCGACGGCTGCGAAACCTCGGACACGGGACAACAGCAAGCAGGCGCAGGTGATCGCGATGCTCAAGCGTCCCGAGGGCGCCACGATCGAACAGATTTGCGAGGCCACACAGTGGCAAGCCCACACGGTCCGGGGAACGTTTGCCGGCGCCTTCAAGAAGAAGCTCGGCCTGGAGATCACCTCGACGAAGGAGGCTGGTGGACAGCGGGTTTACCGCGTCGCCTGACAAGGAGCCAAGCCATGAAAACAATGACCATCACAATCGATCGCAAGCCTCTGACCATAACGTTTGATGGCCAAGAGATGCAGGTTGAAGAGTTGAGCATCCGACTGCCCTTTGGACGCAAACCCGCTGACATCACCGATATCGCCGCCACGGGTGATTACGTGGTCTATGTCACCGAGACCCGGGAAATGGAACCGGAGGAATTCGATGGCTTCGCCAAGAACCTCTCCAAGTCGCGCGACTGGCTCAAAGGCAAGGGTGGCTACTTCATGCAGGGCCGGCTGTGCGTGGAAATCCACGCGCCTGGTCGGCCCTACCTGTTTATCGACCCGTCTGGCGGGGACTATCCGAGGTACGTGGCTAGGCTGGGTTAAACAGGCTCCAGAGCGGGTTCCTGCTCCGGCACCTGGTCACCGACCCGCACTGCCTTTTTCCCGGTGAACTCCTCCCAACGCTTGACGATCACGTCGACGTACTTTGGATCAAGTTCGATGAGCCGGGCACGGCGTCCTGATTTTTCGCAGGCGATCAACGTGGAGCCCGAGCCACCGAAGGGATCGAGGACCAGGTCGCGGGTCTTGCTGCTGTTGCGCACTGCACGCTCCACCAGTTCCACCGGTTTCATGGTCGGATGCAGATCGTTCTTCTGTGGCTTCTTGACGTTCCAGACATCGCCCTGGTCACGGGCACCGCACCAGAAGTGATCGGCACCGTCGCGCCAGCCGTACAGGATGGGCTCGTACTGACGCTGGTAGTCCGCGCGTCCGAGCGTGAAAGTGTTCTTGGCCCAGATGATGAACGTAGACCAGCGACCGCCTGCGGCGCGGAATGCCGACTGCAGCGTGTCCAGCTCCGAAGAGCTCATCGCGATGTAGACCGCGCCCTTGGTGTGGGTCAGGATGTTGGTGCAGGCGTCCGTCAGGAAGCTGCCGAAACCGTCGCCCAGGTTGTCGTTCATGATGGGGCGGTTCTTGCCACGCATCTTGTCCTTGGCCGTGTTGGCGTAGTTCACGTTGTAGGGCGGATCGGTGAAGGTCATGTCCACCAGTTCGTCACCCAGCAGGGCCTTGAAATCATCGGCCTTGGTGGCGTCGCCACACAGCAGCTTGTGCTCGCCCAGGATCCAGACATCGCCCGTCTTGGAGATGGGCGTCTCACTCACCTCGGGAACGGCATCCTCATCGGTCAGGCCATCCTTGGTGGCTTCCTCGCCAGCGATCAGGGCCTCCCACTCCTCTTGCGAGAAGCCGGTCAGGCCCAGGTCGAATCCGGCGTCCTTCAGGTCGGCCAATTCGATGCCAAGCAACTCGTCTTCCCACGATGCGTTCTCGCCGATCTTGTTGTCGGCCAGGATCAGGGCACGGCGCTGGGTGTCGGACAGGTGATCCATCGGCACGACGGGCACCTCGGGCAAACCGAGCTTGCGGGCTGCCAGCAAGCGGCCGTGACCGGCGATCACGTTGTTCTGGCCGTCGACCAGGATCGGTGCGCCCCAGCCGAACTCACGGATGCTGGCCGCGATCTGGGCCACCTGTGCCTCCGAATGCTGCTTGGCATTGCGGGCATAGGGGATCAGCGCCTCGACCTGGCGGTACTCGATGTGGATGGGGTTCATGGGGACCAGAAGTGAAAAACCCGCCAGGCCATGCCACATGGGCCACCGGGCGGGTTCTTGAAGTTGATGTGATCGGAGACGCATCTCTCGCGACCGTAGACAGAATTTATCGTGAATCCGGGCAAAACGCGACACCCTCAAAATCGCGTTTCTTTCGCATCCTTCCGCATCGATTGGCATGGCTTCGCTACACCCCGAAACGTCTATCAACCTCCCTGCGAAAGATGGTCGGCGATGACCTGAATCGCGACTTCCCAGTGGCGCTGTGCGGTGCGAGGCGCCACACCGAAGCGTTTGCCGATGTCGTGCCAGCGCCACCGCTCGGCCCGCATCCATACCAGCTTGCGCTGATCGGTGCGCAGGCACTGCACCCACTGCATGACCACGAGCATGCGTTCGACCTCGGCGGGCGTGGGTGGGAAGCGGTAGACCGGCGCATCGTCGCTGGCCATGCGTTCGTACTCCGATCGCACGATGGCGGGCCAGCAGTTGAAGTGGCCTTGCACCCTGACCGGTGGCAGACGATGCGCCGTGCGTGCCGCTTCGATGAGCCAGTTGGCGACGTCGTCCGTCGTCCATTCGAGTGTTGCTGCAACCATGTTCATCCCTCCTGTGTGTCCAAAGCCCAGTGCAACAGCGCCAGGGCATCCGCTTCGTTGTCATCGGTCACCGGGTAGCCCAGTGCCCGCATGGACTGAATGACCTCGTCCTTGCTGGCGTTGCCTTTGCCCGTGGCGTGCTTTTTGATCGTGCCCACCGGCACACCCTGGTACGGCAGGTTGTGGTGCTCACACCAGGCGGTGAGCGTGGCCAGAAGGCCGCCGTACACATGGGCGGCGTCCACTCCGACGTGCCGACGCACCTCCTCGAAGTACACGCTGTGGATGTCGGTGGCCAGGTGGCGCATGTCGGAGAGCCAGCGCTTGAAGCGCAGGTAGCGCATGCCACCGCCCTCATACCGGCCGGGCCGGAAGCTGGCAAAGCCATGGGTAATCTGGCCATCCATCGTTCGCATGGCCCAGCCGGTGGTAGTGCCGAGGTCGATGGCCAGGATGACGTTAGCTGCCATGACGAGCCTCCTCTGGACGCTGACTCGAGGTAGTGGTCGCCACTCGCCCAGGTCGGTGATGCTGCGGGCAGCGCCGGTTCAGGTAGCCGATAACCAGAGAGCTTGTGACCTCGAAAGGCTGTCCACATTCGCTGCAGTGGCTTGCCCACTGCAACACCTCGGTCCGCAGCCCATCCTTGCGCAGATAGCGCTTGGTGCCGACCATCACGTAGCTTTGGCCGCGCAGTTCTAACACCGTCCCGTGAGTGGGGGTGGTGGTGAAGCGAATGAACTTCATTGCACACCTCCCACATCTGACCGGGGGCAGTACGCGTGCGGACAGCACAGAGGTGAACACCCCCGACTCATAGTCGGGGTGTTTACCTCTCCCGTAGGGAGAGGGGAGTCTCCGACAACTGGAACAGGGGTGGAAAGCGAATAAAAACAACGAGTTAGCTCAGTTGGCAAGTTGGCAGCTCTGCCTTCCTGCCATCTTGCCAACTTCGACGTAACTTGTTGATTTAAAACGAAATCAAGTTGGCAAGGGTCTGCCAACTGAATCCAGTTGGCAAAAGTTTGCCAACTTCCGGGGGTGTTTTTGCCAACTTGCTGCCGCGTGCCAATGTGCGCGCGATCGCACAGATGCTGACAAATGCGGGCCTGGTCCAACGCCCTTCGCGTGAGGGCCAAAGCGTGCCCGAGCGGGTCAATGCCAGCGTATTCAAAACTGCCGGCCTTGATGTCTCTATCTTGGCAAATCGTGTTCATTCGGACTCCTGTGGGTCGTTGCTGTTTTCGGGATAGATCCACACCTGCGGGTTCTCGACGGGCATCGCGGCCCCGGAAAGCGTGCACTTGTAGTGGGTGGGCAGCACGTGCAGGGACACCACGGGCACCTCACCGGTGTCCGGATCAGGCTCGCCCTTAGGCTGGTTGTGGACCATGCCCTCGACGCACATGTAGCCAAACTTGGAGCGGCCAAATGGCGGCAGCCCGTAGTCCGCAGCGTTGCGGAAATACTTGATGTAGCCCTGCGTGGCCAGAGCCGACAGGCGCTCGCGGATCGAGCGCTCGCCGCCCAGCCCTGCCTTGCCCTCGAAGGCTTCGGCGAACTGGTTGGCGGTGTAGAAATTGCCCTTGAGACCTTCGTCGTAGAGGATCTGAAGGATGACGTCGGTCTTGCGATTGCGCTCCGCATCAAGCCGCTGCCCGTACTCCTTGTGAACCAGGCGATCGCTGGCGGTGACGACCATCCACTGGCCATCGACCTTGTCGACGTACCGGGGTGCCAGGCCTGGACCGTTGCGCAACTCAAAGTACAACTGCCGCACCGTGGACAACTCGTCCGGCCGGTGCAGCAGCATGGCGGATGTATAGAAGCTGCGCAGGCTGCTGGCACCCGCGAAGGCCTGGAACGGGTCCTCCTCGAACTGGCGTTTGGTCATCTTCTTGGTGTGATGGACCAGCAACACGCCCGCGTCCGGATTGACCCGGTGCTGCAGCCTGGCCACCCGACGCGTGAGGAAAAACATCATCGCGTCGTTGTCGTTTTCACCACCGGCGCCACCACCGTCGAATACGTTGCGGATCGGGTCAATGGCGATGATGTCCGGCGGCTCGCCACCGAACTGCGCGTTGATGGTCTGGATCAACTTCTCCAACCCTTCCTCATCGAGGATGAGGTGCAGCTGGGGCGTCACCACCAGATTGCGCCGGGCGAGCCTAAGCGCCTCCTTGGGCAGACGGATGGCTTTCATCCGCTCCTTGAGGTAGGGGTACTGCACCTCGGCTTGGAGGTAAAAGACCTTCAAAGGGCGCGCCGGCACCATGTCCAGGAACCGCAAGCCGGCTGCCATGTGCGCCAGCCACGACAGCAGGAAGTCGCTCTTGCCCACCTTGGGCGCCCCGCCAAAGATCGTGATGCCACCGGTCGTGATGATCCGGCCCGACACCAGGTCGATCGGCAGCGGTGTGTCGTCGTCGAGCATCTCGCCCATCGTGAAAGCCGGCAGGACAGCCGCGCTGGCCTTCACCGTGATGCGCTCGCCACTCTCGATGAATGCCTTGCAGTCGAACCCCTCGTCGATGGCATCGGCCGCATCCCACTTCTCCGGCTTGTCTTCGGGCGGGATGACGATCACCACTGAACGACTGCCCACAGCCACACATGCTTTGGCAGCTGCCTCGGCATAGTCCCAGCCCGGCGGATCGCGGTCCGGCCAGATCACGACGTCCTTGCCACGCAGAGGGGACCAGTCGGTTTTGTCGATCGGTGCGCGCGCGCCGTTCATCGCGGTGGTGGCCACGATGCCTTGCTCGATGAGGGCCTGGGCGCACTTTTCACCCTCCACCAACACGACCTCCCTGGCTGTCGCCATGGCCGGCTGGTTGTAGAGCGGACGCGGATCGGGCGCACGCCACATGCGGGCGCGCACATCCCAGGGCCGGAACTCCTTGCGGCCAGGCTCCGGGTCGTAGCGGTACACCCGGGCGATCAATTCGCCCAGAGGGGTCTGATAGTCCCAGGTGGCCGTGTACGGCCCCAGTTCATCCACCGGCTGTGACCGGACCTCGCGCCGAGGGTTGGAGGCCATGGGAGGCGCCACGCCACACCACTGGCGCACTTCATCCAGGATGCGTGGAAAGTCGGTCCTGACCGACAGGTTGCGCGACATGGCCCAGGCATCGAACACATCACCGCCCATGTCGGTGGCGAAATCGAACCACAGGCCGCGTCGCGAACCCTCCATTTCCACCACTAGGCTCTTACCAGCGGAACCGTCGATGTCGCCGACATAGAACTTGCCCCCACGGATACGCCCCTGCGGGAACAGGAACAGAAGAACCGACTCGAGCCTGTCGATCAGCGCGTGGCGCAGGGTCTCGACGTCCTCGACCGTCCCGGTGGTCCTGTCTGCTGCATCGTTGAAGTCAAAGTAACTGGACTCGTGCATCAGGCCCCACCCCAGCAGCGTTCCTGCCATGAACAGAAGCGGCACTCCTGGTGGGTTGGCGTGGTCGAGAAACGGGGCAGAACCTCGCCCGCATCGGTGGCGGTGATGACGCGCACGGCCCGGTCAGACATGCGCTGCGCGAGCCCGCCATCGAAGGGCACCAACTCGAACCAGATTTCCTGGGTGTCCTTGTTGATGGCCGTGAACAGCGCCGGGTTCTCCGAGATCCCGGGAATGCCGCCTTCCATGTAGGCCTGGTAGATGGCCATCTGCGCGGCATAGACCGGCTTGGACTTGGCCACACCGTTCTTGACCGTGTCCCGCCAGGACTTGTCATTCATGGTCTTGCACTCCCACAGCGCCGGGTAGCGCATGCCCAGCTCCGAGGGACCATCGTTCAGGATGCCGTCGACGTGACCCTTGATGCGGCCGCCGGCCACGGAGAAGCCAAACTGGCCGCCATGGGCCTTGCGGGTGTAGAGGTCAAAGCCGATCAGTCGCAACCAGCGGATGGCCAGGTCTTCCAGTACATGGCCCACCTCGAAGATGCGCAGCACGCGGCCGGAGAAATCGCGCCCCGGATCCACCGGCGTGCGGGTGTACTCAAACTGCAGCGCGCGTTCACACGCCACACCCAGCCGGGATGCGCCCAGATAGTCGCGCGGCGTCTGCCCATCACGCTCAAGCGCCAACGCATCATCGATGAGCGCACCGACTTGCTCATGAAATTTCGGACGGTGATTGAAGTCCAGCATCACGACCGTCCTTGCTGCCGGCCTGCGGCTTGGATGGCGATGCGCTGTTCCAGAAACTGCCGGTCGCGAGCGGCCATGCGCTCGTGTTCCTCGAGCATGCTGTCCTGGTACCGGGTGACGACCACATCAATGAGCATGAGCACCTCGTCCCGGCTGTAATCGGCCAGTGGCCGCTGCATGCCGATGGAACCAACGTACTCCCCCAGAGGGCCGAGGCAGGACTGCATGGCGGCGATTTCCATATCGCTGGGATCAATCATGTGGCCCTCCGTTTTGTTCATGAGCTTGGAGAAGGCCTCCTGACAGCGACGGCTGCAGAACACCCACTTGTCGTTGTGACGGGATGGGTCCGAGCGGGGCACGCGCGGGTTGAACCAGCCGTACCCCTTGGCTTTGCGATCGCAGACGGCACATTTCACGCAACCTCCAGAACTTGGTGGGCGTGGGCGTCATTGGCCGCATTGACCAGGCGCACGATGGCATTGCGGTTGAAGCGGAACGACAGCAGCGCCGAAGCCTGATAGCGCGTCAAACCAAAGTCGGCCCTCAGTTCTGGCGGCAGGTACTGCAACTGCTTGGGCGTGGGCGACTCGTTGAGCCAGCGCCGTGTCTTGTGGGCCGAGTCCTCCGACTCATGATCGTTGAGCCAGTCATCCGCCTTGGCCATGCAGACGGTCCGTTCACCAACGGCCAGGAGCTGCGTGGTATGGCCCTTGGCGCCACCCACGGCATGCCAGCGCCCGTTGAGGAAGAAGATGCCGCCCCAGGCATTGAAACCGGTGGCCATAAGTGCATCGTCACTGCCGAAGAGATCGCACCAGCGGAAGTTGGAGCGGCTGAGCAGATCGATCTCGCTCATCATGAAGTGGTCGAGCACCCCGCGTGATGGGTTGTCCTGCTTTTCCCAGACATGGCCGCACAGCGGGCACTCCATGACGACCATTGGCACCGTGGCACCGCACTCCGGGCATTCCTTGGTGGGGGCATCGCCGAGGTTGTCATGGCCATCCAGGTTGACCTCCTGCTCCAGTGCGCCGTGCATCAGACTTGCCGTGCCAAAGTCCAGGACGATGCAGTCGGTCTTGACCACACCCGGGAACTCCTGCGGATCGACCGTGCGCAGGCCACGGCCCACCATCTGAATGAAGGTGGACTTGTAGGAGCTGGGGCGCAGCAGGACCACGCACGAGGTGGGCGTGTAGTCGTATCCCTCGGTCAGCACGGCCACGTTGACGACGACCTGAGTGCTGCCGTTTTCATAGGCGGCCAGACGCTCCTTGCGCTCGCCATCGGACAACTCGCCGTGGATCAGGACGGACTCAATACCTGCCTGATTGAAGGCAGTGCACACATCCGTGGCGTGCTCGACCGTCGAGCAGAACACGATGGTCTTGCGGTCGCGTGCCTTGGCCTTCCAGTTGTTGATCACCGACTCGGTGACCAGCGTCTTGTTGAGGATGTTGGCGACCTCATTCATGTCAAAGTCAATCGCGGTGCGGCGCACTTTGCGCAGCGCTTCTTGCGTGCCAACGTCGATCACATAGGTCCGTGGCGGCACCAGGTGGCCGCTGGCGATCATCTCGCCCAGCGTGATCTGGTCAGCCACGTTGCTGAACACCTCGCGCAGGCCCTTGCCGTCCCCCCGGTTCGGGGTTGCGGTCAGGCCGCAGATGGCGGCCTTGGGGTTCTTGACCAGCACCTGGTCAATCACCTCCCGGTAGCTGGGCGAGGCGGCATGGTGCGCCTCATCGATGACCAGCAGGTCCAGGGTGGGCAGCTGGTCCAGGTTTGCCCTGCGCGAGAGGGTCTGCACCATCGCGAAGGTGGCGTTGCCATCCCAGGATTTCTCGTTGGCGTCGAACACCGACGTTTTGAGGCTCGGATTGACGCGTTCGAACTTGCTGCGGTTCTGGCCGGTCAACTCGGTGCGATGGGCCAGGATGCACGCCTTGGCATCGGGATCGGCCAAAAGGCTGCCAGCCACGGCCGACAGCATGATGGTCTTGCCCGAACCGGTGGGCGCAACGGCCAGGGTGTTGCCATGCTCGCCGAGGGCCGCGAGGGTCCTCTGCACAAGCAGGGCTTGGCGGGGGCGAAGAATCATGGCAATTCCCCCTTACTGCGCCCAGCTGGGACGGCCCGGCACCGGCGCGCGACCGGTGGCCTGCGCATAGGCATTGGCACCACCACTGCTGGCCGGCGCACTGGCGGCCACCGCTGGCGCACCGTTCATGTGAGCGGCGTAGTCCTTGTGCTCCGGCGTGACGGCCGACTTGATGACGCACTTGTCCTGGCCGTTCTGGTCTTTGTCCCAGTCCACCTTGCCAACGAACTCGATGCCCTCCAGATCGGCAAAGCCGCTGATGCGTCGGGCGTTCTGCGCGGCCGGGCTGCTGTCGTTCGGATTGATGCCGCGAGCAGAGTTCAGGATGGCCTTGATGAAGGTCCGGCCCATATTGGTCCACTCGGCACCCTTGGCGCTGTACAGGCCAATGAGCGACCACATCTTGCGGCGTGCGAACGGACCGTCGAGCACCACGAACTCGCAATTGAGGTACACCGATCCAGTGCTCAGGGAGCGGGTGGCATAACCGCCGGTCCAGCCCTGGGACGGGTCGTCATAGCCGCCCGGCTTGATGGTCATGCGCACACGCACCACCGTGCCTTTGGGAATGAGGTCGTAGCTGGACTGCTCGGCGGCAGAATTGAAATCGAAAAAGGTCATGATCAGGACTCCTGAGAGGAAACGGATGCCGTGGTGGCGGATGGGGTTGCGTTGGAAGCTGGCTCTGCGGCACTGGCCTGCGGGCGGGCAAAGTCCAGGCGCTCACTGGCGGGACGCGCAGGGCCGACGATCTTCTGCATGAGGCGCCCGAGGTTGGGCTCCTCCATCGGGTCCAGGCGACCGGAGCGGTCCTTGGCCGGGTAGCCCCACTGGTTGAGCGTGTGGCACACGAAGGCGCGGTAGCTGCTGCCGTCATCAGCCTTGACCTCGGCCAACGTGACAACCTCATCGACGATGCCGGGCAACTCCAGACCGGTCTTGGAGCCATCGATCTGCAGCGTGAAAACCCGGCGGTTGAAATCGTCCAGGGCCTCGTTGAGGATCCCGACGAACCACACGTTCTTGCGGCGCGTGTGTTGCAGATGGGTCAGCCAGCCGATCATTTCCTGGCCCATCAGGCCGTAGGCGCCACGGCTGTCGGGCTTGCCGGTTTTCTCGGAATAGGCCTGCGGCTGGCCCTTGCACCATTGCAGGCACAGACGGCCGGCCACGGTGATCGAGTCGACGAACACGGTTTCGTACTTGTCCAGTACGGCCGGATCACCGAAGCGCTGGCACACCGCCTGGTAGTGGGCTTCGCTGTACGGCTGGTCTTCACGCAGGGCCGGGTTCGGCCCACCGATGAACACGGCGAAGTCGCGGCACTCCTGCCAGGTGCGGGGACGGATGGTGTCGCCGGCATAGCCTTCGACGGCCAGATCGCCGGCCTCCAAATCGAAGAACAACGTGGATGCCGGGGGCAGCGTCCAGAGCTGGGAGGTCTTGCCGATGCCGGACTTGCCGACGAGGACGCCCTTGACGCCACGGCGCTCAGCCAGGCGTTGGTCTGCGGTGATGATGGGAAGGCTCATTTCGACACCTCCTCGAACTCATCACCGAAGAACACCTCGGCCACGGTGTTGGTCCCAGCAGCGCCACGCTTTCGCGCCTGCTCATACAGTTCACGCAGCCCGCTCAAGCCACGACGTGCCTTGGCAACTTGGGCTTCGATGCCGACGATGGCAAAGGCCAGGTCGTCCAGCGTGGCGTCTTCCAGCGCGATGGTCATGTCATCGGAGCGATGGCCATCGAGTGCCGGAACAAAGATTTCCTCAGGCAGTTCGCGCACGTACCAGTCAGGACGCTCACGCAATTTCTGGACAGCTGTTTTCTTTTTGAAGAACATGGCAATTACTCCTTCATGAGGGCAAGGCGGTACGAGGGCTTGCCGGTCTTGACCGTGCGTGCAGCCTCGAATGCGGACTTGAGGGTTTCGGGCCAGGCGTTGAACTTGGTCTCGCTCACGCGGTAGGTGATCTCGACGTACTGCCTGGCGTCGTCACCGCTCTCGGTGATACGACGCGTCATGTCGGCCAGGCGGGTCTGGTCCCACTCGACTTTCTTGGGCAGATCTGCGGTGACGCGCACATCGCCGTCATCGAAATGCACGACCCCGGTGTCCTTGCCAGCGTCGTGGCGCAGGTTGCGGGCACGCTCGCCCCACTTGAAGTCGATGGCCTGATCGATGTGATCGCTCAGGGCTTTGCCAGCGGCCAGTAGATCGGCGGCGGCGTTCTTGATGCTGAAGAGCAGTTCAGCCGGTTGCTGCGCTAGCGTGCCTGCCGGGGTAGCCAGCACCTGTTCGGGCGTAAAGGTCAGATCGGTGCTCATGCCGCACCTCCGATCACTTCACGCGTGGATGTGCTCCGGCGCAGGCTGTCGACTTCGAAGGCTTCGATGTCTTCGATCCGGTAGCGGACCTGGCCTTGCAGTTTGAGGAAGACGGGACCGATGCCCTCGGAGCGCCAGCGCTCCAGGGTGGC
>CAZPTM010000030.1:0-3650 GCA_964589665.1 uncultured Limnohabitans sp.
TTGTAGTGTTTCGCCAGGCTTTCAAGCATGCTGAAGTAAAAGCCGTTGCGGCGGTCCCAACCCTTGATGGCGCCGCTGGCCAGGCTCAGGCTCGGGAAGGCCACCACCCGTTCGGGGTCGAAGAATTCCATCGTTCCGATGCCGTCGCAGCTCGGGCAGGCGCCTTGCGGCGAGTTGAACGAGAACACGCGGGGCTCTAGCTCTGCGATCGAGTGGTTACACACCGGGCAGGCAAAGCGGGCGTTGAACAGGTGCTCTGTGCCGCTGTCCATCTCGACGGCCAAGGCGCGTTGCTCGGCCAGGTTCAGCGCCGCTTCAAAGCTCTCGGCCAGGCGCTGGCGCAGCGCGTCGCGGGCTTTGGCATCGTCTTCGGCACGGACCTTGAGCCGGTCGATGACCACGTCGATGTTGTGTTTCTCGTTCTTTTTGAGTTCGGGCAGGTCGTCGGCCTCGTACACCTGGCCCCCGATGCGAAAGCGCACATAGCCCAGCGCCTGCATTTGTTCGAACACCTTCTCAAACTCGCCTTTTTTCTCGCGGGCGATGGGCGCCAGGATCATCAGTTTGGTGTCTTGCGGCAGGGCCAGCACGGCGTCGACCATCTGGCTCACGGTTTGCGCCTGCAGCGGCAGGTCGTGGTCGGGGCAATGCGGCGTGCCTGCGCGTGCAAACAGCAGGCGCAGGTAGTCGTGGATTTCGGTGACCGTGCCCACGGTAGAGCGCGGGTTGTGGCTGGTGGCCTTTTGTTCGATGGAAATCGCGGGCGACAGGCCCTCAATCAGGTCCACATCGGGCTTGTCCATGAGCTGCAAAAACTGCCGGGCATAGGCCGACAGGCTCTCCACATAGCGGCGCTGGCCCTCGGCGTACAGCGTGTCAAAGGCCAGGCTGGATTTGCCAGAACCCGACAGCCCGGTGATCACCACCAGCTGGTTGCGGGGGATGTCGAGGTCAATGTTTTTGAGGTTGTGGGTTCGTGCGCCACGAATGCAGATGTGACTATGCCGTGCAGCCACAGGCAGGTATGCACCGTGTTCGGCGGAAGAAAGCAGGGCAGGGTCGGGGTGAGGCGTGTTCAATTTGGCGGCCAGCTGACAAAACCCTTCATTATCAGGGCCGGGGTGTGTTTTGGACAGGGTGCGTCTGGATCGGGGACAATCGACGACTTGCATTCATGTGTTGATACAGGGGAATTCCTTGGCACGAGCCGCATCTACTGCCATGACGTCCAGCGAGCGCCGCGCCAGCGCCTCGCTGGCGTCGATTTTTGCCTTGCGCATGCTGGGCCTGTTTTTGGTCTTGCCGGTGTTCGCGCTCGAAGCGCGCAAGTACCCCGGTGGGGATGATCCGGCCCTGTTGGGCATGGCCATGGGTATTTATGGTCTGACCCAGGCGCTGCTGCAGCTGCCTTTGGGTATGGCTTCGGATCGCTTTGGTCGCAAGCGCGTGATTGTGCTGGGCTTGTTGGTGTTTGCGGCGGGCAGTTTCTGGGCGGCATCTGCCACCACTTTGCAGGCCTTGGTCTGGGGGCGAAGCCTGCAGGGCGCGGGCGCGATTTCTGCCGCTGTGAGCGCTTTGCTGGCCGATTTGACCCGCGACGAGGTGCGCACCAAGGCGATGGCATTGGTGGGGGCCAGCATTGGGTTGATGTTTGCCGTGTCGTTGGTGGCGGCGCCCGTGCTCAATGCCTCCCTTGGCTTGCACGGTCTGTTTGCCCTGACGGGAGGCTTGGCTTTGGTGGGCGTGCTGGTGGTGTGGCGTGCGGTGCCGGCAGAGCCTGATAAACATGTGCTCCAGGAGCGTTTGGGGCTGCGCGAGGTGTTCAAGCACCCCGGGCTGCGCCGTTTGAATTTCGGCGTGTTCGTCTTGCATGCGGTACAGCTGTCCATGTGGATGGCGGTACCGGCCTTGCTGGTTCAGGCGGGCTTGCCCAAAGAGGTTCACTGGCATGTGTACCTGCCCGCTGTAGGCTTGTCTTTCATCTTGATGGGGGGGCTGTTTGCCCTGGAGCGCCGCGGACACCTGAAAGCTGTATTGCGCGTGGCGATTGCCCTGATGGCGATGGTGCAGCTGGGCCTGGTCTGGCAGGTGCAGGCGTCGCCGGCGCTGTGGCCCATGGGCGTGCTTTTGTTTGTGTTTTTTGTGGGCTTCAACATCATGGAGGCCTCGCAGCCGAGCTTGGTCACGCGTATGGCGCCCAGCCAGATTCGTGGGGCAGCGATGGGAACCTACAACACCTTGCAGTCGCTGGGCTTTTTTGTTGGCGGCAGCCTGGGCGGTTTGCTGGTCAAGTCGGGCGGCCCTCATGTGCTGTTCATGACCACGGCGGCGGCTTTGCTGGTGTGGTTGGCGGTGGTTTGGGCCATAGAGTTGCCAGCGCGGGTGCAAGTGACTGCAAAACCCGCATAATCGGGGCTTATTCGAGGAGTTTTCATGGCATCGGTCAATAAAGTCATCATCGTTGGTAATCTGGGGCGTGACCCCGAAACCCGCTACATGCCCTCGGGCGATGCCGTGACCAACATCAATGTGGCCACCACCGACCGCTACAAAGACAAGCAAAGTGGCGAAATGCGGGAGGCTACCGAGTGGCACCGCATCAGCTTTTTCGGTAAATTGGCCGAAATTGCAGGCCAATACCTGAAAAAAGGCAGTCAGGTGTACGTTGAAGGCAGCTTGCGCACCCGCAAGTACACCGACAAGGACGGTATCGAAAAGTACGCCACCGAAATTCGCGCCGAGACCATGCAGATGCTTGGCGGCCGTCAAGGCATGGGCGCCCCATCTGATAGCGATGGCTACGACGCACCGCGCAGCGCACCTGCGGCCCGCCCGGCAGCGCCTGCCGCTCGTCCGGCCCCGGCGGCAGCACGACCAGCACCATCGGGTTTTGACGATATGGATGACGACATCCCCTTCTGACCCGACTTTGATGTATCCCATCAGCCCGTCACGCTAAGCACTTGACGGGTTTTTTTGTGCTGACTTGCATACCCCCTGGGGTATAAGATAGAATCCGGCCCAAGGAGAAATTCCATGCGTGCAATGAAAATGAAACCCCTGTACCTGTCGGCCGTACTGGCCGCTTTTGCCTTGAGTACTGCTCCGGTGTGGGCTGGTCCGCAAGTGCCTGTCAAGAAGATGGCCGTTGAGGCTGTGACGACGGGCTATGAAATTGATGGCGTTGTCGAGCCGGTCAAGCACAGCACGGTTTCTGCTCAAGCCAGCGGACGGGTCATGCAGCTGATGGTCAAAGTGGGAGAGCGTGTACGCGCAGGCCAAGTGTTGGCGACCATTGACGACCGCGACACGCAAACCCTGGTTCAGCGCTCGGGTGCGCAGCTGGCGCAGGCCGATGCCGAGTTTGCCAATGCTCAGGCCAACTTCAAGCGTACGCAAGAGCTGCAGGCCAAGGGCTTTGTGAGCCAAGCTGCACTGGACATGGCGCAAACCCAACTCAAGGCGGCTGAAGCTGGCCGCGCAGGCGCAGGAGCCGGCGCACGCCAAGCCCAACTGGCTCAATCCTTTACCAAAGTGACCGCACCATTTGATGGCTATGTGTTTGAAACCCATGCGCAAGCAGGTGACTTGGCTGTGCCGGGCGCACCCATTGCCACGGTGTATGCGCCTCAGCCTTTGCGCGTGGTCGT
>CAZPTM010000030.1:3750-9471 GCA_964589665.1 uncultured Limnohabitans sp.
CTCAAGCGCGGTGAGGTGACCGGTGTTTATGTGGCCACGGCCGATGGCTTTGCCCTCAAGGCCGTTCGCTTGGGCGCGGATCATGGTGCTGCTGGCGTCGAAGTGTTGGCGGGTTTGAAGGCGGGCGATGCCGTGGCGGTCGACGCCGTCAAGGCGGGCCTGGCAGGTGCGCAAGCGGCCAACAACTAAGGGTCGGCCATGCAACAAGAACAAGACAACAAAATGGGCGTCTCCGGGCGTCTGGCTGCTGCGTTCCAGTCCAACGCCATCACGCCGTTGTTGGCGCTGGTGGCTTTGCTGCTGGGTCTGTTTGCCGTGCTGGTGACGCCGCGCGAAGAAGAGCCGCAAATCAACGTGACCATGGCCAATGTGCTGATTCCCTTCCCGGGTGCCAGCAGCGACAGTGTGCAGCGCATGGTGGCGCGTCCTGCCGAGCAGGTGCTCAGCCAGATCCAGGGTATTGAACACACGTACTCTGTCGCTCGCCCGGGCGTGGCGGTGTTGACGGTGCAGTTCAAGGTGGGGGTGCCGCGTACCGATGCGCTGGTGCGTTTGTACGATGTGCTCAACGCCAATCAGGATTGGTTGCCGCGAGACTTGGGCACCATGACGCCAATCGTCAAACCCAAGGGTATTGACGATGTGCCCGTGCTGGCGGTGACGCTGTGGAACGAAAACGAAGAATCTGCTGGCGACCTGGAGCGTGTGGCGCGCACGCTGGAGATGGAGCTCAAGCAAGTCAAAGGCGCACGCGAGGTGCAGACCATTGGTGGTCCTGGTCGTGCGGTGCAGGTGTGGATTGATCCCAGCCGTTTGCGCGAGCGCGGCGTGGACCTGCTCAGCCTGAAGAACACGATCGCAGCGGCCAACTTTGGGATGCCTTCGGGCTCGGTCATCCAGCCTGACAACGGCCAGATGCTGACGGTGGAAACCGGCGAATTTCTGAAGTCTGCCAACGAAGTTGGCGATCTGGTGGTGGGTGTGAGCAATGGGCGCCCCGTCTTCCTGCGCGAAGTGGCGCGAATCGATGCCGGTCCGCAACTGCCTCAGCGCTATGTCTGGTTTACGCCGGGTGCGGCATCTCAGACGCATGCCGAGGGCGCACCCGGCGAAGCCGGCAAGGCGGCGAACAACACAGGCAAGGTGTACCCGGCTGTGACCTTGACCGTAACCAAAAAGCCTGGCGAAAACGCTGTGGATGTGGCCTCGGCTGCACGCGCCAAGCTCGATGTGTTGCACAACACCGTGATCCCCGCAGGCGTGAACGCCACTGTCACTCGTGACTACGGCCAGACCGCTGCAGAGAAGGCCAACAAGTTGATCCAGAAGCTGGCTTTTGCCACAGGCTCGGTGATTTTGCTGGTGGGCCTGGCCTTGGGCCGCCGTGAGGCGGTGATTGTGGGCGGCGCGGTGATCCTGACGCTCACGGCCACGCTGTTTGCCAGCTGGGCTTGGGGCTTCACGCTCAACCGCGTGAGTCTGTTTGCGCTGATTTTCTCGATCGGGATTTTGGTGGACGATGCGATCGTGGTGGTGGAAAACATTCACCGACACCAGCAACTGTTCCCCGGCAAGCCCTTGCGCGAGATCATTCCCGGTGCGGTGGACGAAGTCGGTGGTCCGACCATTTTGGCCACGCTGACCGTGATTGCCGCTTTGCTGCCCATGGCTTTTGTGAGTGGCCTGATGGGCCCGTACATGAGTCCGATCCCGATCAACTCCAGCCTGGGCATGGCGCTGTCGCTGGCGATTGCTTTTACCGTCACGCCCTGGCTCGCGCTCAAGCTCATGAAGAGCCATGGGCATGGCCACACGCACGACGCTGAGCCCAAAGGGCTGGCAGCCAAACTGCAAACCTTTTTTGCGCGCGTGTTGACGCCGTTTCTGAGCAGCGCCCGCAAGCGCTGGATGCTGCTGGTGGGCATTTTGGTGGCGTTGATGCTGTCTGTGGGGCTCACACTGGTGCAATGGGTGGTGCTCAAGATGCTGCCTTTTGATAACAAGAGCGAGTTCCAGGTGGTGGTGGAAATGCCTGCAGGCACACCGCTCGAAGGCACCGCCTCGGCCTTGCACGAAATGGGTGCGTTCCTGGCCAAGCAGCCCGAGGTGACCGATGTCCAGGGTTATGCCGGTACAGCCAGCCCCATCACCTTCAACGGCCTGGTGCGCCAGTACTACATGCGCGCCGATGCCGAGCAGGGCGATTTGCAAATCAACCTGGTCGACAAGCACCACCGCAGCGACAAGAGCCACGCCATTGCGCAACGCCTGCGCCCTGAGCTGGAAAAAATCGGTGCGGCACACGGCGCCCGCGTCAAGGTGGTTGAAGTGCCTCCCGGCCCACCGGTGATGAGCCCTTTGGTGGCCGAGATTTATGGCCCTGATGAAGCTGGCCGCCAGGCTTTGGCGGCTCGCGTGGCCAAAGCCTTTGATCAGACCGATGACATTGTGGGCGTGGACACAACGCTCAAGGAAGATGCTCCGCGTGCGCACCTGACGGTGCGCCGTCAACGTGCAGAAGCCCTGGGCATTCCGGTGGCCATGATCGCGCAAACTGTCAATGGCGCCTTGTCGGGCATGGATGCCGCCTATCTGCACGATGGCCAGTCCAAGCTGCCGGTGCCTGTGCGTTTGCAATTGCCGCAAAATGACCAGGTGGGGCTGGATGCCTTGCTGGCCTTGCCGATGCGCGCAGCCAACGGTCGTCTGGTGCCGCTGTCCGAGCTGGTGCGTGTGGACACGGGTGTGATCGACAAGCCGCTCTTTACCAAAGACCTGCAACCGGTGAGCTATGTGTTTGGCGACATGGCCGGCAAGCTGGATTCGCCGCTGTATGGCCTGTTTGCGATCCGCCCCAACCTCAAAGCCGCAGCCTTGCCCGACACCGGCGAGCTGGGGGAGTACTGGATTCGCCAGCCCAGCGACGCTTTCCGCCAATACGCGCTCAAGTGGGATGGTGAGTGGCAAATCACCTATGAAACTTTCCGCGATATGGGCGCGGCCTATGGTGTGGGTCTGATCCTGATTTACCTGCTGGTGGTGGCGCAGTTCAAGAGCTACACCACGCCGCTGGTGATCATGGCGCCGATTCCGTTGACCATCATTGGCGTCATGCCGGGTCATGCACTGCTGCAGTCGCAGTTCACGGCCACCAGCATGATCGGCATGATCGCGCTGGCCGGCATCATTGTGCGCAACTCCATCTTGCTGGTGGACTTCATCGAGTTGCAGGTCAAGACGGGCATGGCGTTTAAAGACGCTGTGGTGCAGTCTGCCGCTGTGCGTGCACAGCCTATTGCCTTGACCGGCCTGGCCGCGATGATTGGTGCTTTCTTTATTCTGGATGATCCGATCTTTAATGGCTTGGCCATCTCGCTCATCTTCGGCATTTTGGTGTCCACCATGCTTACGCTGGTTGTGATCCCGGTGCTGTACTACGCGCTCTACCGCAAGCGCTATGAATCTTGTTGAATGTTCTTGTGTGACAGATCTTTAGCTCTGTCACCAACTGATTTTTAAAGGAGAAAACCATGACTGTTGAACGCTATATCCGCCTGATGGCTGGTGCTTTTGTGATGTTGTCCCTCGCCCTGGGCGTGGAAGGCAGCCCCCTGTTTGTGAACAAGTGGTTCCTGGCCTTCACGGCTTTTGTGGGCTTTAACCTGTTCCAGTCGGCCATCACCGGCTTTTGCCCACCCGGCATCTTGCTGCGCAAACTGGGCGTGAAAGAAAGCAATGGCGGCTCTTGCGGCACCGGTGGCTGCTGCTAAGAGGCTGACTTGAGTTGTGCAGTGCCTGCGGCCCAGCAGCCGCCGCGCGCTCCGGCGTCTTTGGAGCATTTGGGCCTGACCTGGTTCATCCCGGTCATGGGTCTGTCAGGCCTGTCTTTGGCTTGGCGGCAAGCTGCCCCGTTGTTTGGTGACAGTGGCTTGCTGGTGTCACAACTGATTGGAGCTTTTGCGGCACTGTGGTTTGTGGTGCTGCTGGGCTTGACGGTGGTGCGTGTGTTGCGCTGGCCGCATTTGGCGCATCACAAGTGGATGCATCCAGTGCGCTACGTGTTCATTGCCACGATTCCGGTGTCCATGATCTTGCTGGCCACTGTGGGTGTGAGCCTCACAGGTGTCGCCCCACATTGGAATGTGCTTTGGCAAATCGGCGCTGCCGCGCAAGCTGCACTCACGGTGGCTGTGCTGGTGCGTTGGGTGCGTATGCACACGGCGCGCTGGGTGGGCGTCACCCCTGGCTTGCTGATCCCGGTGGTGGGTAATGTGCTGGTGCCTTTGGCGGGTGTGGCTTTGGGCCATGCCGACTGGGCTTGGGCGCAGGCCTTGCTGGGCATTGTGCTGTGGCCCGTCGTGCTGGTTTTGCTGGTGCTGCGAGTGCAACGCCTGGGCTGGTGGCCCGAGCGCTTGCGTCCGAGCGTGTTTGTGTTGATTGCACCGCCCTCGGTGATTGGCGCTGACCTGATCGTCTGGCAGGCCGGTGCGGTGCCCGCCATGTTGTGCTGGGTGCTGGCGCTGGGCTTTGTGCTGTGGGCCATGTCCCAGCTGCCCAAGTGCTTTGATCAGCCTTTTGGCATGGGCATGTGGAGCCTGTCGTTCCCCTTGGCTGCATTTGCTTCGCTGAGCTTGCGCATGGGTCAGGCGAGTTGGCTGCCGCAGTGGGCGGGTCTGGTGGCTTTGGTGCTGGCCAGTGTGGTCATCACCGCCTTGGTGCGCTGGACCTTCTGGGGCTTGCGCAGCGGCGACCTGTTGCAACCGGAACCCGGCCCGGCCCCCAAACCCTGAATCTGCAAGGAATACCGATGAGCGACAAAACCATTCAAATTGAACTCGTGCAGCAGCACGACTATCGTTTTGATGTGCACTTCGGTGGCGATATGCCTGTGGTGACCACAGACGAGCCGGCACCGCTGGGTACTGGTTTGGGGCCGTCTCCCGTGCAGTTGCTGTGTGCAGCGGTGGGTAACTGCTTGTCGGATTCTTTGCTGTTTGCCTTGCGCAAGTTCAAGCAGGCGCCCGAACCCATCCATTGCAAAGTGCAGGCTGAAGTGGGGCGCAATGCAGACAACCGCCTGCGCGTTCTCAAGATCACGGCCACCTTGACGCTGGGCGTGCCCGGCGCAGGGTTGGAGCATCTGGACCGCGTGCTGGAGAGCTTTGAACAGTACTGCACCGTGACCCAAAGCGTAGGTCAGGGCATTGCGATTGAAACGCAGGTGTTTGACAGCACAGGCCAGCGTCTTAAATAAAGACCACAGTGGGAGAATGAGCGCATGAACGAGATCGACTCCCGCTTTTTGCCTGCTGACGATGCGCAGCGCCGCGTGCTGCACAACGAGGTGCATGCCCGTCCGTCAGCGCGCGTGCGCTTGCCGGCACTTATCACCTATGTGGCCTTGCTCAACGAAGGGGTCACGCGTGAGCAGGAGCTGGCGCAGCTGCAACGCTTGCCGGGGCATGCCGACTTGAGCTTGCAGCAGCTGCAAGGCAACTTCTTGCGTTTGCGCTGCGAGGGCTTTACCGTCAAGTGGGAGCGTCACACCGAATTTACCCGCTACTCGATCGTGCAGCCTTTGCCTGCGCATGCGGGGTGGGGATCGACGTTGCCAGAGCTGGCCAGCCATGTGGCCACCGGCACCGACTGGCTGCGCGGTTTGCCCGGCAAGACTGTGGCCGCGATTCAAATGGCCATGATGGCCGAGGGCATGGGCGACGA
>CAZPTM010000030.1:9571-11794 GCA_964589665.1 uncultured Limnohabitans sp.
TTGCCCGTGGCCAAACAGCTGTCTGCCGAGTTGGCACAAGCCGAAGACAAGTTGGCTGACATCGCGGCCAGGCTCGATGCCAAAGACGGCAGCGACCAGGAGCTGCTGGACGACTTGGTGGCACTGGCCGCCCGTGTCGAGCGCACCACTGCCGAACACGGTTACCGCTTCTCAGCCACCCGTGCGTATGACGCTGTGGTGCGCGAGCGTCTGGGCGAATTGCGCGAGCGCCCGGTGCACGGTACGCAAACCGTGGGCGAATTCATGCAGCGCCGTCTGGGTCCGGCCATGGCCACCGTGGCGGCCACGGCGCAGCGACTGGCCGCATTGTCTGAACGCATTACGCGCACCAGTGCTTTGTTGCGCACGCGGGTGGATATTGCCACCGAAACCCAAAACCAGCAGCTGCTGGAAAAGCTCACACGGGGCCAGGACATGCAGCTCAAGCTGCAGTCCACAGTGGAAGGCCTGTCGATCGCAGCCATCAGCTACTACGTGGTCAGCCTCGTGCTGTATGGCGCAAAAGCGCTCGCCAAACTGGGGCTGCCGCTGAACCCCGAGATGGTGGCGGGTTTGTCGATTCCGCTGGTGCTGTGGGGGGTGTACCGTACCGTGCAGCGCATTCATGCCCGGTTGCACGGGCCGAACTGAGCCTTAAAACTTGCGGTGACGTAGCGCAGGCAGTTGTTCCCGCACCTGCTGCACCCGCGCCCAGTCGCAGTCGGCCAGCACCACGCCTGCGCCTTGGGCCTGTTGGGCCAGGACCACGCCCCAGGGGTCGATGGCCAGGGTCTGGCCCCAGGTGCGGCGGCCGCTGGGGTGCAAGCCACCTTGCGCGGGGGCCATGAGATAGGCCAGGTTTTCAATGGCTCGGGCGCGCAGCAGCACCTCCCAATGGGCCTGACCGGTGGTGTGGGTGAAGGCGCTGGGGGCCATGATCAGGTCTGGCTGCAGCTGGCGGTACAGCTCGGCAAAGCGCATGTCGTAGCAGACCGACAGGGCCACGCGCCAGGTGTGGCCGTCGCGCGAGGGCAGTTCGAACACGGTGGGGGTGCGCCCGGCTTCGAGCACGCGGGACTCGTCGTAGCTTTCGCGGCCGTTGTCAAAGGCAAACAGGTGGATCTTGTCGTAACGCGCCACCTGTTGGCCCTGCGGGTTCCAGACCAGGGTGGTGTTGAACACATGGTCGGGGGTGCTGGCGGAAATCGGCAAGGTGCCGCCCGCCAGCCAGATGCCGTGCTGTTTGGCGGCAGCGCTCAGGGCGTCTTGCAAGGGGCCTTGGCCTAGCGATTCCTGGATAGCGAGTTTGTCGCTGTCGTGCTGGCCGATCAGACAGAAATACTCGGGCAGACCGACCAGTTCGGCGCCCGCTTGGGCAGCCTGTGCAATCAAGTCCAAGGCCTGCGCCAGGTTGGCGGTTGCGTCTTGGCCGGAAACCATTTGGATGGCGGCGATTTTCATGAGCAGACTCCTTGTGAAGGTCAGCCAGCGATGGGGATGGCGGCATCAATGACGCCGCCACCCAGGCAGACGTCGCCGTCGTACAGCACGGCGCTTTGGCCCGGTGTCACGGCCCATTGCGGCTCGGGAAAGTGCAGACCAAAGCCGGGTGCGGTCTGGCCATCGGCGGCTGCACTCAGGGTGCAAGGGGCATCGCTCTGACGGTAGCGGGTTTTGGCGGCGTAGGTGCCCGGTGTGGGCGACACGCCCGCACACCAGCTGGCATCAAGCGCCAGCAGGCCTTGCGAGAGCAGCCAGGGGTGGTCGTGGCCCTGCACCACCCACAGGGTGTTCTTTTCAATGTCCTTGCGGGCCACAAACCAGGGCTCGTGCTCACCTTGCCCTTTTTGTGCGCCTTTGGCTTTGATGCCGCCAATGCCCAGGCCTTGGCGCTGGCCCAAGGTATAAAAGCTCAGGCCCACATGTTTGCCAATCGTGCGGCCGGTAGGGTCCTTGATGGGGCCGGGTTCCTTGCTGATGTAGCGGTTCAAAAACTCGCGGAACGGTCGTTCGCCGATGAAGCAGATGCCGGTCGAGTCTTTCTTTTTGGCGTTGGGCAAACCAATTTCTTCGGCGATGCGACGCACCTCGGTCTTGTGCAGCTCGCCCACCGGAAACAGAGTTTTGCTCAGCTGCGCCTGGTTCAGGCGGTGCAGAAAGTAGCTCTGGTCCTTGGACGGGTCCAGGCCCTTGAGCAGCTCGTGGCGACCGGTGGCTCCGTTC
>CAZPTM010000031.1:0-4152 GCA_964589665.1 uncultured Limnohabitans sp.
CTTCTTCCACTTCTTCAGGTGTGCCGTCACACTCGCACAGCAAGATGGCGGCGGCGCTCAGGTCGTAGTCGGCGTGCACAAAGTCTTCCACCGCCACGGTCATGGGGCCGTCCATCATCTCCAGGCCGGCCGGAATGATGCCGGCTGCGATCACGGCAGCCACCGCATCGCCGGCTTTGCGCACATCATCAAAGCTGGCCATGATGCAGCGCGCCAGCTGGGGCTTGGGTACCAGCTTGACGGTAACTTCAGTGGTCACGGCCAGCATCCCTTCGCTGCCGATCAGCACGGCCAGCAGGTCGTAGCCCGCAGTGTCCAGCGCCTCGCTGCCAAACTCCACCGGCTCCCCGTCGATCGTGAAACCGCGCACCTTGAGCACGTTGTGCACCGTCAAGCCGTATTTCAGGCAATGCACGCCGCCCGAGTTCTCGGCCACATTGCCACCAATGGTGCAGGCGATCTGGCTGGAGGGGTCCGGGGCGTAGTACAGACCATAAGGGGCGGCGGCTTCGCTGATGGCCAGGTTGCGCACGCCGCACTGCACCACCGCTGTGCGACTGCGCGCATCCACGCTCACGATTTTGTTGAAGCGGGCCATGGACAAAGTTACGCCCATCTCGTGCGGCATGGCGCCGCCAGACAGCCCGGTGCCCGCGCCTCGCGCCACCACAGGCACTTGCAGTTGCTTGCAAGTGCGCAGCACGGCTTGCACTTCCTGCTCGCTTTCGGGCAGGCACACAGCCAGTGGGCGCTGACGGTAGGCGGTCAGGCCATCGCATTCGTAGGGCGTCGTGTCTTCTGGGGTGTAGAGCACGGCGTCTTGGGGCAAAACAGCGAGCAGCGCCTGAACCACTTGCTGCTGCAAGGCGGCGCGATCGGGGCGGTCAGATTCGGGGCTGGTCATGGTGGTTTTGCCGGGAAAAACGAAACAGCCCTCACTTTAAACCGACACCGGGCTTTGAGGTGTGAAGAAACTTTGAACAGTCGGTGAAAACAGCCTGTACAAAGGCAGTCAATGTGGCTGGACTTGACAAATGCATTTGATCAAATATAATTAGAGCCATGTCCTACTTAAGTCATGGACATTTTGCAGTTTGCCGCCATTGGGCAAACCGGATTCCCAAAAGAATTCGTACAAATTCAATCCCACTTTTCATCAAAACGGCGCATTTTTGCGCTGTGGGGAGTGGCTTTTCACTTGAAAACCAAGGAGAAACGCATGAAGCGCATCGCATTCCCATTGACTCTGGCCGCTGCGGCCGTCCTGTTGGCCGCCTGCGGTAAGGTCGAAGACAAAGCTGGTGTTGCCGTGGCCACACCAGCTGCCTCAGCCGCCTGTGGCAAGGTCAAGGTGGCGAATATGAACTGGCAGTCTGCGGAAGTGTTGGCTCATGTGGATGAATTCATTCTGGGCAAAGGCTACGGCTGCGAGGTCGAGCTGGTTCCAGGGGACACCATGCCCACCCTGACCTCCATGATGGAAAAAGGCCAACCCGATGTGGCCCCTGAAGCCTGGATTAACGCAGTACGCCAGCCGCTGGACGCTGCTGTCAAAGAAGGGCGCCTGCACTATGCCGCCAAGTCTTTGCCCGATGGCGGGGTGGAAGGTTGGTGGATTCCAAAATACGTGGCCGATGCCAACCCCAACATCAAAACCATCGAAGACGCATTGAAGCACCCCGAGCTGTTTCCCTCTGCCGAAAACAAGGGCAAGGGTGCGGTGCACAACTGTCCATCCGGTTGGAACTGTCAGTTGACCACAGCCAATGCATTCAAGGCCTGGGATGCCGACAAGCAAGGCTTCGTGCTGGTGGATACCGGATCGGCTGCGGGCCTGGACGGCTCAATCGCCAAGGCCTACGAGCGCAAGCAAGGATGGCTGGGATATTACTGGGCACCCACATCCATTCTGGGTAAATACGCCATGGTCAAGCTTGACGCCGGCGTCCCCCACGACAAAGCTGCCTGGGAAAGCTGTAACAGCAAGCCTGACTGTGCCAAGCCTGGTAAGAGCGATTGGGCACGTGCCGAGGTTTATACCGTGGTGACAGACAGCTTCAAGAAAAACGCTGGCGAATCCATGGCCTATCTGGACAAGCGAGGCTGGAGCAATGACACCGTCAACAAATTGCTGGCTTGGATGAGCGACAACCAGGCCAACGGTGCCGATGCTGCAAAGCATTTCCTGAAAACCCAACCCGAAGTCTGGAAGGCCTGGGTTTCGCCTGAAGTGGCGGCCAAGGTGGAGGCTGCACTTTGACCTTGGGCGCACAAGCCTGGCTGACGTTTCCGGCGCTGGGTGAAGACACCCTGCGCCAGATGCGCATGGCCATCGACGGCAGTTTCCGAGCCTTTACCCGCCAGTATGGCGACGCGTTGGAGCATTTGTTCGATCCTCTGCGCGACTTTCTGCTCGCCAGTGAACACTTGTTGACGCGTTCGCCCTGGCCGTTGGTCATGCTGGGCATCCTGGCGGTGTCATGGCTGGCCAGTCGCTCCTGGAAGATTGTGTTTTGGGCCGGTGTTGCGCTGTGCCTTGTGGGCTGGTTTGGCATGTGGGAAGACCTCATGAAAACCTTGTCCATGATTTTTGTTTGCACGGTCGTGGCCCTAGTGGTGGGCATGCCGGTGGGCATTGGCATGAGTTACTCCAACCGGGTGCAGTCAACCGTCAACCCAGTGCTGGACGTGATGCAGACTCTGCCGAGCTTTGTGTACCTGATTCCGGTGGTGATGCTTCTGGGCATTGGCCGGGTGCCCGGACTCATTGCTGTGGTCATTTACGCCATCCCGCCCATCATCCGCTTCACGAACTTGGGCATCCGCATGGTGAGCGCCGACCTGATGGAGGCGGCCGATTCCTTTGGCGCGGCGCGTTGGCAAAAAATGCTTCAGGTGCAACTGCCCCTGGCATTGCCGACCATCATGGCGGGGGTGAACCAGACCATCATGCTGGCGCTGTCCATGGTGGTGGTGGCCTCGATGATTGGCGTGCAGGGACTGGGGCAGCCGGTGCTGCGGGCGATCACAAACCAGTACTTTGCGATGGGCCTGTTCAATGGCTTGGCCATTGTGGTGATTGCGATCCTGTTTGACCGCGTCTCTCAGGCTTACGGCAAGCGCCTGCAAAAACATTTGGAGGTGATGCATGGCTGAGGCAGTGGGCATTGAAATCCGAAAACTCTACAAAATCTTTGGCCCACAACCAGAAAAATGCATGGCCCTTGTGGCCGAAGGCGTTGGCAAGGATGAGCTGCGCGACCAGCACGGTCACGTACTGGGTCTGCGAGATGTGAACCTGGACATCGCCGCTGGGCAAATTCAGGTGATCATGGGCCTGTCCGGTTCGGGCAAGAGCACCCTGGTACGTCACATCAACAGACTGATCGAACCCACTTCTGGGCAGGTTTGGGTTGGCGGGGAAGATGTGCTGGCCATGAATGCAAGGCAATTGCGTAACTTCAGACGCAAGCGCACGGCCATGGTGTTCCAGAAATTTGCCTTGTTCCCCCACTTCACCATCATGGAGAACGTGGAGTACGGCTTGCGCATTCAAGGTGTGCGCCGCAAGGTGCGCGAGGAGCAAGCCGCGCGATGGATTGAGCGTGTGGGTCTCAAGGGCTACGAAGACCACTACCCCAACCAGCTTTCGGGCGGGATGCAGCAGCGTGTGGGCCTGGCCCGTGCATTGACCAACGATGCCCCCGTACTTCTGATGGACGAAGCGTTTTCAGCGCTGGACCCGCTCATTCGTAGCGATATGCAGGGTGTATTGCTGGATATTCAGCAAGAGGTGGGCAAGACCATTGTCTTCATTACCCACGACCTCGACGAGGCGCTTCGCCTGGGCGACCGCATTGCCATCCTGCGCGATGGTGAGGTGGTGCAACAAGGCACAGGGCAGGAGATCCTGCTGCACCCTGCAGACGATTACATCCGCAGCTTTGTCCGCGATGTGAACCGTGGCCGTGTGATCCGTTGCCGTACCCTGGCCAAACCAGGGGTTGCCAGTTCAGACCTCAAGCTGGACGCACAGATGGTGATTGAAGAGGCGGCGCGCGAGCTCAACGCGCAAAGCCAGGACAGCGCCAATGTGGTCAGCAGCAAAGGCAAGCACCTGGGGGTGATCAGCATGTCTGACATCATCGAAGC
>CAZPTM010000031.1:4252-11746 GCA_964589665.1 uncultured Limnohabitans sp.
TCAGCAGCAAAGGCAAGCACCTGGGGGTGATCAGCATGTCTGACATCATCGAAGCGATGCTGCCTGCGCGGGACTGACATGCGCCAGCGTCGTTCAGGCCAGTGCGCTCTTGAGCCATTCGGCAAAAGTCGCGCACTCCCAGCGCTCCATGGTGCCCGTGCGCCAGCACAGGTAATGCGCATGGGGGCTGGGGACATTGCGATCGAACAGACGCACCAGTTGACCACTCTCCAGCCAGGGGGTGGCCAGTTTCAACCGCACCAGTCCCACGCCCAAGCCTTGGGCGGCCGCATCGCACATCAAGCCAATGTCGTTGAAGGATGAACCTTCAGTGGGTTCAGGCCAATCGAGATCGTGCGCAGCAAACCAGGTGCGCCAGGGCTCCAATGGGCTGCGCAGTAGGGCTTCGCCTTCCAGGTCTTGCGGGGTATCAAAGGGGCCGTTCTCGCGGACCCAAGCCGGGGAAGCCAGCGGGGTGACTTCGTCCTTGATCAGGCACACGTATTCAACGTCGGCATAGCGGCCAGTGCCAAAGCGAATGGTCAGGTCGGCGTCTTCGGCCACCACGTCCAGTAAGGGAATGCTCACCTGCAGCGTGATGTCAATTTCTGGGTAGGCCTCGTGAAAGTGGCGCAGGCGCGGCATGAGCAGCGAGCGCGCGAAGGTCGGCGTCACGGCTACGCGCAGTTTGCGTCGCCCAGGGCTGGCGTTGGCGCTGGGAAAGCGCTGCAGGGAGACCAGACCTTCACGTACATGGGCCAGATACTCAATGCCTTCGGTGGTCAGTGAAAAATCGGCACGACCAAAGAGTTTGGTCCCAATCATTTGTTCGAGCTGTTTGACGCGATGGCTGACGGCACTGGGCGTCACGCACAGCTCGTCAGCGGCCTGAGTCACGCTGCGCAGCCGCGCCAGCGCCTCGAACGTCAGCAAGCATTGAATAGGCGGGATACGTAGGCTCATGGTCTGGTTTCGTCCCGCAAAGTCTATTACTTGAAGATCACCGTTTTGTGCCCGTTGAGCAGCACGCGGTGCTCACTGTGCCACTTCACGGCACGGGCCAGCACCTGGCTTTCGGTGTCGCGGCCCATGGCGGTGAGGTCTTCCACGGTTTTGCTGTGGTCTGCTCGGGCAACGTCTTGCTCAATGATCGGACCTTCGTCCAGATCGGCGGTCACGTAGTGTGCAGTGGCACCAATCAGTTTGACGCCCCGGTCGTGTGCCTGGTAATACGGTTTTGCGCCCTTGAAGCTGGGCAGGAAACTGTGGTGGATGTTGATGGCTTTGCCCGAGAGCTTGCGACACAAATCGTCGCTCAGGATTTGCATGTAACGCGCCAGTACCACAAGCTCGGCCCCTTCGGCTTCGATGATTTCCATCTGCTTGGCTTCGGCCTGGGCTTTGGTAGCAGCGGTCAGCGCAATGTGATGGAAGGGAATGTTGTAGCTGGCCGCCAGCTGATAGAACTCGCGGTGGTTGCTGATGATGGCGCGAATATCCAGCGGCAAGAGACCGCTTTTGACGCGGAACAGCAAATCATTGAGGCAATGGCCTTCCTTGCTGACCATGATGATGGTGCGCATGGGCTGCTCAGTGGGGTGCAGTTCCCACTTCATGGCGAAGGGCTCGGCAAAACTGGCCAGTTGTGTGTTCAGATCCGCAGCGCTGACGGCGCAGGCAAACTGCACGCGCATGAAAAACAGGCCGGTGTCGTGGTCGTTGTATTGGGCCGCTTCCTCAATGTTGCCGCCGCGCTCCAACAGGAAACCGGAGACAGCATGCACGATGCCCGTACGGTCAGGGCAAGAGAGGGTGAGGATATAGGTCGGATTCATTGGCGCTATTGTAGAGAAACCGCCTTGCCAGGCCTTGTGGGTGTCGTGTGCAGCGGTCGTACACTGCAGTTTTGCTCACCTAGTCGGGAAAAGAGATGACGACCACTGCATTACCCATGGACAACCATTGGTTGCCCTTCACGCCCAACCGCCAGTTTCAGCAAGATCCGCGCATTTTCGTGGGGGCTGATGGCATGCACTTCACCACCGAAGATGGCCGTCAAGTCATCGACGGTATCTCCAGCCTTTGGTGTGTGGGCGCGGGGCATAACCGCAAGCCCATCAACGAAGCCATCAAAAAGCAGTTGGACACCCTGGACTACGCCACCGCGTTCCAGGCCGGCAACGACAAGGCCTTTTTGGCGGCGCAAAAAATCGCACAGCTGGCGCCGGGTGACCTGAACAAAGTGCTCTTTTGCAATTCCGGTTCGGAAGCGGCAGATACCGCACTCAAGGTGGCGCTGGCTTATCACCGCGCCCGTGGCGAGGGTCACCGCACCGTCTTCGTCGGCCGCGAGAAGGGCTACCACGGGGTCAATTTTGGCGGCATGAGCGTGGGCGGCTTGCCGGCCAACCGCAAGGCCTTTGGCGCGCAGTTGCTGCCGCGCGTGGACCATATGCGCTTCATCCACGATCCGGTCAACCACCCCTACATCCATGGCGAAGAGCCTGTGTGGGCTGAAGACCCCTTGCTGGAACTTGAACAACGCATCTTGCCCTTGCACGACCCGAGCAATGTGGCCGCGATCATCGTCGAGCCCATTGCCGGCAGCGCGGGTTGGTATATCCCGCCCAAAGGCTATCTGCAGCGCCTGCGCCAGATTTGCGACAAGCACGGCATCTTGCTGATTTTTGACGAGGTCATCACCGGCTTTGGCCGCTTGGGTACGCCCTTTGCTGCCGATTTTTACGGGGTGGTGCCTGACATGATCAACTTTGCAAAGGCGGTCACCAATGGTGTGATTCCACTGGGCGGGGTGATTTGCCGCGATTTCATTTACAACGCCATGATGAACACCTCGGCACCCGAGCACGCCATTGAGTTCTTCCATGGCTACACCTATTCCGGTCACCCGGTGGCTTGCGCGGCGGCTTTGGCCACGTTGGACTTGATGGCACAAGAAGACCTGTTTGCCCGTGCGGGCCAGCAAGGCCGCGTACTGGGCGATGCGCTTCACAGTGCCCTCAAAGACTTGCCAGGTGTGGTGGGTATTCGCAGTCTAGGGTTGGCCGGTGCCGTGGAGTTGGCACCCAACGCATCAGCACCTGGCAAGCGGGCATTTGATATTTTCCGAAGCTGCTTCCATGACGGCGTGTGGATTCGCCCAGCAGGCGACAACCTCGTGGTGTGCCCGCCCTACATCGTGACCGACGCACAGATTGATCAAATCGTGAGCACGATGGCCAAAGCCATCCGCCAGCACACCTGAAAGGTCATGGTGTTATGACTTGTCATCACGAGCGCAGCACGGTGATCTGGGGATTGCTTCACCACGCTCGCAATGACGAAACTGTTATAGGTACCAATGTGGCTCAGTGCACCAGCACGGGCTGCTGGGCCAGGCCAGTGTAGCCCTCCAGCGTGTCCTCGACCTCTTCCTGAGTCGGGGCTCGCTGCTGCCAAACCAGCAATTGCTGCTGGAACATTTCAGCCCAGGAACCGTCCAGGTACACCTCTTTGCCCGAGCGTTTGTCCACGATTTCGAAACCGTGGCGTTCCAGCGTTGGCTGGTCGGCCGGCGCTGACTCACCCTCAGCGGGCTCGTTGGCCAGCAGGTGCATCACGGCAAAGTCATCGGATTCGTACAACAGGTTCATGGGTTCATTCTGCCTCAAGATATACAGGAAGTGGGGTTCGCTGCTGCAAATTCAAGAGGCTGGCAGGGTCATGTCCTTCAAGCGCATGTCAATGACGTTGCCGTTGTCTTGCGAAAGGCGAACCCTGGCGGGCAAGCCGTCCATCGATGCTGCACTCCAGAACTCCAGTGTGGTACCCCCAGCTTTGTTGGGTTGAGCCTTCCAGTGAAGTGTTGTGAGCCTGTTTTCCTTCACGCGCAAAGTCTCGCGTCCCAACAGAGTTACCGTCCAGTCATCTGCCGACCGCGAGGTTATGACCTGTACGGGCCATGCCTGGTTGACGCTTAGCAGCGCAGGGTTGGCTGCGGCGATCACTCCCCACTGCAAGATGACGCTCATCTGGTCTTGAGCATCGGGCTTTAGAGGCAGCGCTGACCGCTGTGGGTCCTCAAAATGGACTTCAAGGGTTTTTCTGTCGAGTTTCGCGGACAGGTTTTTTTTGAACGAGTCGCTGATGCGCAAGGGTTGCAAACCTGAAGGTGTCAGCAAGCCAGTGCTGCTCCATTGCCGCGTGCCCAGGATCAAGACCTTGAGGGTCAGGCTTAATGTGTAGCGCAGGCTGTCATGTTGCCACAGCAGTTGTGACTTGGCTCGGTAGTGCCATCCGCTGGCCAAGCCAAAAACCTCGTAATCGAGTTTTGTGGACTCGGGCCAGCGCGTATGCGTTTTGGGTGGGGCGTCTTGGGCGTGCGCAGCGAACAGCCCACTGGCTGCAAGCACCAGAACGCTTCGTCGGGAGAGGCTATGCGTCATGCGTCGCTTAGGCTGCACACCAACCCAAATCAGCGCTCAGTTGCCGGGTCATGTCCAGCAGACACTGCGCCACGCTCCCTTGGGGTTGGGTATCCAGCGTAGCGGATGAACCCAAGGAAACCACGCCCAAGGCCAGGTGGCCATCGGCATCAAAAACGGGCGCGCAAAAGCCCGAGATGCCAGGCAGCAGGACATTGATCACCTGGCCAAAGCCTTGCTTGCGGGTTTGGTCCAGCAGGGCGCGCAGCTCGGCTGCCGAGGTGGGCACATCGGTACGGCCCAGTTTGCGGGCTTGCTGCATTTCCTGATCGATCATCTTTTGTGCGCGGTCAGCGCCCACACCGTGACCAATGAATGCAGCAAAGCAGCGCCCTGTGGCGGAAGACAGCATGGGCATCACATCGCCCAGGCGCAAACTGACGGGCACCGCCAAAGGCGATTCTTGCCAGTGCACCAGGGTCGGGCCGTGGTTGCCCCACACGGCCAGAGCCAAGGTGTGGCCGGTTTGCTCCATCAGGGCGGGCAGGCGCTCGCGGGCCATCTTGACGGCGTCCAGGCGAGACAAGGTCGCCAGACCCAGACGCAACGTTGCGGGGCCCAGCTCGTAGCGGGTGCTGGCGCTGTCCTGCACCACCAGTCCCAGGCGCTGAAAGCTGACCAGGTAGCGGTGCGCCTTGGCGGCGGACATGCCCGCATGAGCGGCCAGGTCGCGCAGCATCAAGGGGCCATTGGCCTGGGCCAGCACCTCCAGCAGTGCAAAACCGACCTCGACCGATTGGATGCCCGCGCGGGTTTTGTCAGAATCTTTGTCTTCGGCGCTCATATGCTCTAGAATGACATTTCGTTTAGTTAAACGAGTTTAACAATGCGTAAACTGCTGTAACGCTCAGTGTAGCGAAAACAGCCCGGACAGGACACCTCATCATGAAACTTGCTACCTACAAAGACGGCTCCCGCGACGGTCAACTGGTCGTGGTCTCGCGCGACCTGACCACGGCCCATTATGCGACCGGCATTGCCGAGACTCTGCAGCAAGTGCTGGACGACTGGAATTTTCTGGCCCCGCAACTCGAAGACCTGTACCTGACCCTGAACACCGGCAAGGCGCGCCACGCCTTCCCCTTCGACCCCAAGCTGTGCATGGCCCCGCTGCCCCGTGCCTATCAGTGGGCCGATGGCTCGGCCTACATCAACCATGTGGAGCTGGTGCGTGCGGCCCGCAACAGCGAAGTGCCCAAAACCTTCTACACCGACCCGCTGATGTACCAAGGTGGCAGCGACGATTTCATTGGCCCTTGCGACCCCGTGGTGGTGCCCAGCGAAGCTTTTGGCATTGACTTCGAAGCCGAGATTGCGGTGGTGACCGGCGATGTGTCCATGTCTTCCAGCCCCGAGCAAGCGCTTGAGGGCGTTCGCCTGCTGATGCTGGCCAACGACGTGAGTCTGCGCAACCTGATCCCTGACGAATTGGCCAAAGGCTTTGGCTTTTTCCAGAGCAAGCCTGCCACTGCCTTCAGTCCTGTGGCAGTGACGCCGGACGAGCTGGGCGATGCCTGGGAGGGTGGCCGCGTCAATTTGACCCTGCAGTCCACCTGGAACGGCCGCAAGGTCGGCATGTGCGATGCCGGGCCGGACATGACCTTCCATTTCGGCCAGTTGATTGCGCACATCTGCAAGACGCGCAATGTACGCGCCGGCTCCATCGTAGGCAGCGGCACGGTGAGCAATCGCGGTGTTGAAGTTGACGGCAAAAAAGACTGGCCCAAGGGCTACAGCTGCATCGCAGAAAAGCGCGCCATCGAAACCATTCTGGACGGCAAGCCCTCCACCGAATTCATGAAGTTCGGCGACACCATCCGCATCGAGATGAAGGGCAAGGACGGTCAGAGCGTTTTTGGTGCGATTGACCAGACCATTGCAGCACCCGCGGCTTGAGCCCCAGTGGCCTGCTCAGGACACGGCAGGCCAGTGCTGAGACAGGGTACCCAGGCCGCGAATCAGCATTTCCACTGAAATCGACACCAGCACCAGGCCCATCAGTCTCTCGAAAGCGCTGATGGTGCGTTCGCCCACCAGGCGCTGCAGGCGTTCAGCCAGTAGCAGTACCAAGGCGCACACTGCCATGGTCACCATCAAAGCCCCCACCCATTCCAGCCGTCGATCGGGCGCCTGACTGACCAGCAGCATCACGGTGGCCAAGGCCGACGGCCCGGCCAGCGCCGGAATGGCCAACGGAACAATCAGGGGCTCATGTTGCGGCACGGGTGCGCTTTCGCCACGGGGCGGAAAGATCATGCGCAGCGCAATCAGGAACAGCACCACGGCACCTGCAATTTGCAGCGACACCTGCGACAGGTTCATGGCGCGCAAGAACGAGTCGCCCACAAACATGAATGTCAACAGCAGGGCAAAAGCAATCAGCACTTCGCGTACGATCACTCGGGCGCGGCGCTCCGTCGGCACCGCACGCAGCGAGCTGACAAACACAGGAATATTGCCCAGCGGATCGGTGATCAGGAGCAGCAAGATGGTGGCTGAAGCGAAGGTGTGTTCCATGTTCAGCTCGCGTAGACGGTGGCCAGGTCGGCAAAGCCTTTGACTTCCATCGGGTTGCCAAAGGGGTCCAGAAAGAACATGGTCCACTGCTCGCCAGGCTCACCGGCAAAACGAAGATGGGGTTCAATCACAAAGCGCACCCCTGCAGCTTTGAGGCGCTCGGCCATGGCTTGCCAGTCGGCCAATTGCAGAATCAGCCCAAAGTGCGGCATGGGCACGAGGTGCTCGCCCACATGGCCTGTCGCGGCAGTGGGGAAAGGTTCGCCCAGATGCAGTGAAATTTGATGGTCGTAAAAGTCGAAGTCCACCCAGGTGTCGGTGGAACGACCCTCTTTGCAACCCAGAACCTCGCCGTAAAAATGGCGGGCAACGCTCAGGTCGGTGACGTTGAAGGCAAAGTGAAACAGGCTACGCATGGGCGCGAGCATAGCAGCGCTTAGCGCTTGAGTTGCGGGAAGGCTTCCTGCAGGGTCTGGACTACCCCGCATTGCTC
>CAZPTM010000032.1:0-4681 GCA_964589665.1 uncultured Limnohabitans sp.
GACCGATGTGCTGACGCTGACTTTCAACTCGCTGTCCAAGAGCTATCGTTCTTGCGGCTACCGCGCAGGCTGGATGGTGCTCTCGGGTGACAAACGTCCGGCTACCGACTTTATCGAGGGCCTGAACATGCTCTCGAACATGCGCCTGTGCGCCAACGTGCCTGGGCAGTGGGCGGTGCAAACCGCACTGGGGGGCTACCAGAGCATCAAGGATTTGGTGGGCGAGGGTGGCCGTCTGCGCAAGCAGCGCGACCTGGCCTATGAGCTGATCTCGGCCATTCCCGGTGTGAGCTGTGTGCGGCCGCAAGCTGCGTTGTACATGTTCCCGCGTCTGGATCCCAAGGTGTATCCCATCGTGGACGATCAGCGCTTTTTCCTGGACATGCTGGAAGAAACCAAGGTCATGTTGGTGCAGGGCACGGGCTTTAACTGGCCGCAGCCAGACCATTTCCGTATCGTGTTCCTGCCGCACGAAGATGATCTGCGCGAAGCGATTGGCCGTGTCGCCAAATTCCTTGAAGGCGCTCGCAAACGCTTCGGTACGGACGCACTGGCGTCCTGAGTTTTCTACGGGTGTTCTAAAGGGTGCCCGTCTTATTTGAGTTGATCTAAACAATGAAACCCATACAAGTTGGCCTTATCGGCATCGGTACTGTTGGCGGCGGCGTTTTTGAAGTGCTGCGCCGCAACCAGGAAGAAATCAAACGTCGCGCAGGTCGTGGCATTGAAGTGACCATGGTCAGCCGTCGGGATCAGGCCAAGGCCCGCGCCATCGTGGGCGAGGGCGCCAAGGTGGTGGCCGATCCCCGCGACATCATCCGCAACCCCGATATTGATATCGTGGTCGAGCTCATTGGCGGTTACACCCTGGCACGCGATCTGGTGCTCGAAGCCATTGCCGCTGGTAAACATGTGGTCACGGCCAACAAGGCGTTGCTGGCTGTTCACGGGACCGAAATTTTCCAGGCCGCGCACAACAAAGGTGTGATGGTGGCTTTTGAAGCAGCTGTGGCCGGGGGCATTCCCATCATCAAGGCTTTGCGCGAGGGCCTGACCGCTAACCAGATCCAGTGGGTGGCGGGCATCATCAACGGCACAACCAACTTCATCTTGTCCGAAATGCGTGACAAGGGGCTGGACTTTGAAGTGGTGCTCAAAGAAGCGCAGCGCCTGGGCTACGCAGAGGCGGACCCGACCTTTGACATTGAAGGTGTGGACGCGGCCCACAAAGCCACCATCATGAGTGCGATTGCTTTTGGCATTCCGGTGCAGTTCGACAAAGCCTATGTAGAAGGCATCACCCAGCTGGGCGCGGCCGACATCAAATACGCGGAGCAACTGGGCTACCGCATCAAGCTGTTGGGCATCACCAAGCGCACCGACAAAGGTGTCGAGCTTCGTGTTCACCCCAGCCTGGTACCCGCTCAGCGCCTGATTGCGAATGTGGAAGGCGCCATGAATGCCGTCATGGTGCAGGGCGATGCCGTCGGCACCACGCTGTACTACGGTAAAGGCGCTGGCGCAGAGCCGACCGCCAGTGCGGTGGTGGCAGACCTGGTGGACATCACACGTCTGCATACCGCTGACCCACAAAACCGCGTCCCCCATCTGGCCTTCCAGCCGGATGCCTTGAGCAGCCTGCCCGTGTTGCCGATGGAAGAGGTGGTGACCAGTTATTACCTGCGTCTGCGCGTGGCCGACCAGGCTGGCGTGCTGGCCAAACTGACCGGCTTGTTGGCCGATGCCAACATCAGCATCGACGCCATCTTGCAACGTGAGGCCGACCAGGTCAGCGGTGCAAACCAGACCGATGTGATCATCCTGACCCACGACACGCGCGAGGGCAATATGAACGCCGTCATGACCCAAATGCAGGGCTTGCCCACAGTGCTGGCGCCGATTGTGCGCATCCGCAAGGAGGAGCTGGCCTGATGCTGTACCTGTCTACCCGCGGCCATGCAGACCGTAAACACTTCTGCGAAATTCTGCTTGAAGGCTTGGCACCTGATGGAGGGCTGTACTTGCCCGAAAGTTACCCCCAACTGGGTGATGCCGATCTGACGCGTCTGCGCCAGGTCTGGCAGCAGCAGGGCTACGCGGCATTGGCGTTTGAAATTTTGTCCCTGTACATCGACGACATTCCGGCAGCAGACCTGAAGGCTTTGTGCGACAAGACCTACACCGCTGCTGTGTATGGCACCGAAGCCATCGTGCCGCTCAAGCCCTTGCAGGCCAAGGGCAGCGCCGCACCTGAGCTGTATTTGGAGGCGCTGTCCAACGGCCCCACGCTGGCCTTCAAGGACATGGCCATGCAGCTGCTGGGCAACCTGTTCGAATACGAACTCGGTCGCCGCGGCGAAGAGCTCAACATTCTGGGTGCCACCTCGGGCGACACTGGCAGCGCGGCTGAATACGCCATGCGCGGCAAAAAGGGCGTTCGCGTTTTCATGACCAGCCCGCACGGACGCATGAGCCCCTTCCAGCAAGCGCAGATGTTCAGCTTGTTGGACGAGAACATCCACAACATCGCCATTGAAGGCGTGTTTGACGACTGCCAGGACATCGTCAAGGCGGTGTCCAACGATCTGGACTTCAAGCGCAAGTACAAGATCGGCACGGTCAACTCGATCAATTGGGCGCGTCTGTTGGCGCAAGTGGTGTATTACTTTGCGGGTTACTTCCAGGCCACAGCGAGTAACGATCAAAAAGTCAGCTTTACCGTACCCAGCGGCAATTTTGGCAATGTCTGCGCCGGCCATGTGGCCCGAATGATGGGCTTGCCGGTGGCGCAGTTGGTGGTGGCTACCAACGAAAACGATGTGCTTGACGAGTTCTTCCGTACGGGCCTCTACCGTGTACGCGGCACCGCCGACACGCACGAAACCTCAAGCCCCTCGATGGACATCTCCAAGGCCAGCAACTTCGAGCGCTTTGTGTTCGATCTGGTAGGTCGAGATGGTGCGCGAACCAAGGTTTTGTTTGGCGATGCACTCCACAGGGTGGGTCAGTTTGATTTGTCTGGCGATGCTTGCTTTGCAAAGGCTGCTGGTCAATATGGTTTTGTCAGCGGCAAGAGCACGCATGCCAACCGCCTGGCCACCATCCGCCAAGTGTTTGAACAGTACGGCGTCATGATCGATACCCACACTGCCGATGGCGTGAAGGTGGCGCGCGAGCACCTGCAGGCCGGTGTGCCCATGCTGGTGTTGGAAACCGCCTTGCCCATCAAATTTGCGGGCACCATCGTTGAAGCGCTGGGCCGCGAGCCCGAGCGTCCCGCCAAATTTGAAGGCATCGAGGCTTTGCCCAAACGCGTCAAGGTCATGCCGGCTGACGCCGAAGGCATCAAGCGCTACATTGCAGAGCACTGCCACTGAGAGGACTTGCCCATGAATGCGCCCCGCAAGCCCCTGATGCCTCTGGACGATGCCTTGCAACAATTGCTGGGTCAGGTCCAGGCCTTGAACGAGGTCGAGACGCTGTCCACCCTGGAGGCCGATGGCCGCGTGCTGGCGCAGGATCTGGTGTCTGCCTTGCAAGTGCCTGCGTTCGACAACTCGTCGATGGACGGTTATGCCGTGCGCTGGGCCGATGTGCAGCAAGCGCCAGCGGTGCTCAAAGTCACGCAACGCATCGCTGCGGGCCAAACGGGCGGTGCTTTGCACACAGGTCAGGCTGCGCGCATTTTTACGGGAGCACCTTTGCCCCCCGGTGCCGATACGGTGGTGATGCAGGAAGACACGCAGTCAGTTGATGGCGCTGCGGATGAAGTGCAGATCTTGCGCGTGCCGACGCAAGGCGAATGGGTGCGACTGAGTGGTGAAGACGTGAAAAAAGGTGCTGTGGCTTTGCCTGCAGGCACACGCCTAACCCCCGCAGAGTTAGGCCTTGCGGCCAGCCTGGGCGTTGCGCATGTGAGCGTGCTGCGAAAGCCACGTGTGGCCTTGTTTTCTACGGGTGACGAATTGGTCATGCCCGGCGAGGTTGCGCCCGATCAAATGCGCCCCGGTGCCATCTACAACTCCAACCGCTTTTTCCTGCGTGCCTTGCTGCATCGCATGGGTTGCGAGGTCAGTGACCTGGGCATCGTGCCCGACAAGCGCGATGCCACCATGGCAGCCCTCAAGTCGGCTGCTGACCACCATGACCTGATCCTGACCAGCGGCGGCGTCTCGGTGGGTGAAGAGGATCACGTCAAGCCCTCGGTGCAAGCCTTGGGGGCTTTGGACCTTTGGCAAATTTCCATGAAGCCGGGTAAGCCCTTTGCCTATGGCCATGTGCGCCGCAGCGAAGGCGCCCACGTGGCGCATTTCATTGGCCTGCCGGGTAACCCGGTCTCCAGCTTCATGACCTTTGTGCTGCTGGTCTTGCCCTTCTTGCGTCAGCTGATGGGCCAGCCGCAGCAAGCCTTGCAGCCTGTGCGCATGCCGGCGCATTTCAGCATTGTCAAAGCTGACCGCCGCCGCGAGTTTGTGCGTGTGCGACGCAACGCGCAGGGTGGCCTGGACCTGTTCCCCAACCAAAGTTCGGGGGTGTTGACCTCGGTGGTCTGGGGCGATGGTGTGGTGGACATTCCTGCGGGTCAGACGGTGGCTGCGGGTGACATGGTGGACTACCTTCCTTTTGCGGGGTGGCTGGCATGAAGAGCGTACGCATTCTTTTTTTCGCCAGCTTGCGTGAG
>CAZPTM010000032.1:4781-11740 GCA_964589665.1 uncultured Limnohabitans sp.
AGCATCCGCATCCAGACCGACGACTTTGATCTGAGCACCGAGGTGGCGCGTTTGCGCCAGGATGATTTGCGCGTGGGTGCCGTGTGTGCGTTTGTGGGCACCGTGCGTGACATGCATGCCTTGACCCGCAAGCCCGAAGACGAAGTGCAGGCCATGGAGCTGGAGCATTACCCCGGCATGACCGAGGCCAGCATTGCCGAGATGGTGGCGCAAGCGCATCAGCGCTTTGACTTTTTTGACGCTGTGATTGTTCACCGCGTCGGGCGCTTGTTGCCCGCTGACCAGATTGTGCTGGTGGCTGTGAGTTCAGCCCATCGGGGCGAGAGCTACAAGGCCTGCGAGTTCTTGATGGACTACCTCAAAACCCAGGCGCCTTTCTGGAAAAAAGAGCACACGCCCGCAGGCGCACATTGGGTGGATGCCCGCGTCAGCGATGATCAGGCGCTGGCCCGCTGGGGGCTGGACATGCCCAATGCCTGAAGGCTTGCAGCCTTGGGCTTGGCCTCAATGTGTGAGACCTGAAGGCGCTGTGGCGCTGTGCAGGTCAATACCCCCTTCGCTCGGTGCTGCTTCTGGCGCCAACCATTCGCCCTGGCGCATGGATGCTTCCGATAAATGCAGCAAACCTTGCAGCAACTCAGTGCCCAGCATCAGCTGGGCTGACTGAACCTGTGTGGCACCAGGCAATTTGTGGTGTAGCACCATCTGAACCTGCTGCCCGGCCTGCGGTGTGATCTGAACCTCGGTCACCAGCATGGGAACTTCACCCAAGGGCAGGGCGCTTGGAGCATGCGCGGGCGCAAAAGGCTGCTTGAAGTTTGCCTTTTCCAGAAAGGCCTGGCGCTGGAAGTCGGCCATCAAATGTTGGGTTGCCGGGGGCTGGGTGCTCAGGCCGGCTTGCCGGGACTCGGCTTGAACCCAATGGTTTTTCAGGTGAGGCATGAGGCGCAGCATCAGCCTTCGGGTCATCCAGAAACGGTATTCCTGCGCCTCGTGGGTGTTGATGCGCCACAGCAGACGGTCCTGCACTTCGTCGTAAACCACGGAGAGTTGATGAATACCCATGGTTTGATTTTAGGCAAGCTGCAGCGTTTTCGAATCTCTTGAAATGGCCCAAGTGGCCCCCAAGTGCGTCCCAATTGGAGAATATTCATGCGAATCGACAAACTCACCACCAAATTTCAGGAAGCCCTGGCCGATGCGCAAAGCCTGGCCTTGGGCAACGACCACGCCTACATTGAGCCTGTGCACGTGCTCGCTGCCATGCTGCGTCAGCAAGAAGGCCCCAAGGCTGTGCTTCAACGTGCAGGCGTCCAGGTACAGAGCCTGAGTGAAGCGGCAGAGGCAGGCATCAAGCGTTTGCCGCAAGTCAGTGGCCAGGACCAGGTGCAGGTTGGCCCCGAACTGGTCAAATTGCTGCAGGCCGCCGAGAAAGAATCCATCAAACGCGGTGACAGCTTTGTGGCCAGTGAACTCTTTTTGCTGGCTCTGGCTGACAGCAAAAACGAAGCTGGACGCCTGGCCAAGGAAAGCGGCCTGAGTCGCAAGGCCTTGGAGTCGGCGATTGATGCGGTGCGTGGCGGTCAAAATGTCAACAGCGCCGAAGCCGAAGGCCAGCGCGAAGCGCTCAAGAAATACACCCTGGACCTGACCGAGCGTGCCCGCATGGGCAAGCTCGACCCGGTCATTGGGCGCGATGATGAAATTCGCCGCGCCATCCAGGTCTTGCAACGCCGTTCGAAAAACAACCCGGTGCTCATTGGTGAGCCCGGTGTGGGCAAGACCGCCATTGTGGAAGGTTTGGCGCAGCGCATCGTTAATGGCGAAGTGCCCGAGAGCTTGCGCGACAAGAGGGTGCTGGTGCTGGACATGGCGGGCTTGCTGGCGGGCGCCAAATTCCGCGGCGAGTTCGAAGAGCGCCTGAAGTCCGTGCTCAAGGAAGTGGCGCAGGACGAAGGCCGCATCATTTTGTTCATCGACGAAATCCACACCATGGTCGGTGCAGGCAAGGCCGAAGGGGCCATGGACGCAGGCAATATGCTCAAGCCCGCACTCTCGCGTGGCGAGCTGCATTGCATCGGTGCCACCACGCTGGACGAATACCGCAAGTACATCGAAAAAGATGCAGCTTTGGAACGCCGTTTCCAGAAGGTGCTGGTGGGCGAGCCCACGGTCGAGCAGACCATTGCCATCCTGCGCGGTTTGCAGGAAAAGTACGAACTGCACCACGGCGTGGACATCACCGATCCGGCCATTGTGGCTGCGGCCGAACTCAGCCACCGCTACATCACCGACCGCTTTTTGCCCGACAAGGCGATTGACCTGATCGACGAAGCGGCAGCCAAGATCAAGATCGAGATCGACTCCAAACCCGAAGTCATGGACAAGCTCGACCGTCGCCTGATTCAGCTTCAGATCGAGCGCGAAGCCATGAAAAAGGAAACCGACGAGGCTTCGCAAAAACGCCTGGGCCTGATCGAAGAAGAGATTGGCCGTGTGCAAAAAGAGCTGGCCGATCTGGAAGAAATCTGGCGTGCCGAAAAGGCGCAGGCCCAAGGCAGCCAACAGGTGCGCGAAGAGATCGACAAGCTCAAGCTGCAAATCGAGGAGCTGACGCGCAAAGGCGACTTCAACAAAGTGGCCGAGTTGCAATACGGCAAGTTGCCTGAATTGGAAAAACGCCTGAAGGAAGCGCAAGCCAAAGAAGCTGCGGGCGAGGGCGCCGGTAGCCCCAAACTGCTGCGCACCCAGGTGGGCGCAGAAGAAATTGCCGAGGTCGTCAGCCGTGCCACGGGCATTCCGGTGTCCAAGATGATGCAGGGTGAGCGCGAAAAACTGCTGCGCATGGAAGACAAGCTACACGAGCGGGTGGTGGGTCAGGACGAGGCCATCTTGGCGGTGGCCAATGCCATTCGCCGTTCGCGCTCGGGCCTGTCCGATCCGAACCGTCCTACGGGTTCCTTTTTGTTCCTGGGGCCGACGGGCGTGGGCAAGACCGAGTTATGCAAAGCATTGGCGGGCTTCTTGTTTGACAGCGAAGAGCACCTGGTGCGCATCGACATGAGCGAGTTCATGGAGAAGCACTCGGTGGCCCGCTTGATTGGCGCGCCTCCGGGCTATGTGGGGTACGAAGAGGGGGGCTATCTGACCGAGGCCGTGCGACGCAAGCCCTATTCGGTGTTACTTCTCGATGAGGTTGAAAAAGCCCATCCGGACGTTTTCAACGTCCTCCTGCAGGTGCTGGATGATGGTCGCCTGACCGATGGCCAAGGCCGGACCGTGGACTTTAAGAACACCGTGATCGTGATGACCTCCAACATCGGCTCGCACATGATCCAGGCCATGGTGGGGCAGCCTTATGAAGACATCAAGGACGCGGTCTGGGATGAGCTCAAAACGCATTTCCGCCCGGAGTTTCTCAACCGCATCGACGAGACAGTGGTCTTTCACGGTTTGGATGCATCGCATATTGCATCGATCGCCAAGATCCAGCTGCATGCTTTGCAAGCGCGCCTAGCGCGCATGGAGTTGACGCTGCAGGTTTCAGACGTTGCGTTGGCAGAGTTGGCCAAAGTGGGCTTTGACCCTGTCTTTGGTGCGCGTCCGCTCAAGCGCGCCATTCAGAGCAAGCTGGAAAATCCTTTGTCCAAGCTCTTGTTGGAGGGACGTTTTGCTCCGAAGTCTACGATTGCCGTAGAGGTCGATCCTGTGCGTTCTCCTGGGGTGTTTGAATTTCGCGACGCTTGATCTCTCAACGCCACATGAGCGACACCTGCCCGGCCTAAGCTGGGTATGATCAAACGCCGCAGGGATTTCCTTGCGGCGTTTTTCTTTGAGGCTGAACTCATGACAACTGCAAGTGCTCCAATGCCCCCCCCGGGTTGGCGTGACGACATTCGTGTGATGTCCCTGGTGGGGCTGGCGCATGCGGGATCGCACTTTTCGCACCTGTTGCTGCCGGTCATGTTCCCAGTGTTTGTGCGCGAGTTTGGTTGGAGCTATGCACAGCTGGGTTTGCTCAGTTCCATTTTTTTTGCGGTATCGGGTGTGGGGCAGGCCAGCTCGGGCTTTGTGGTGGACCGATTTGGCGCGCGCCCGGTCTTGTTGGGCTCCCTGAGTTTGTTTGTGCTGGCCTGCGTGCTTGCCGCATTTGCCAACAGTTATCCTGCCATGATGGTGGTTGCTGTATTGGCAGGCTTGGGCAACTGTGCTTTTCATCCGGTGGACTTCAGCATCTTGAACCAACGTATTTCCAGCGCACGGTTGGGTTACGCCTTCAGCGTGCATGGTCTGACCGGTAACCTGGGCTGGGCGGCGGTGCCGGTGTTTTTTGCATTGACCACCTCCGGTGGCAACTGGCGAATGGGTTATGCGAGTGCTGCCGTCATGTATGCAGTGATCTTGTTGCTGATGGTCTGGCAAAAGAGTGCTCTGCACACCAAAACTTCGCAAGCGGCAACCCCATCGGGTCAGGCACCTGTGTCGGCCTTGGCGTTTCTTAAACATGCAGTCATCTGGTGGTGCTTCTCGTATTTCTTTTTGTCCACCATGACGCTTGCGGTGGTGCAAAACTTTTCAGTACCCATCTTGCAAGCCATGCACGATGTAACGCTTGAGCAAGCCTCCATGACGCTTACCGGATACATGCTATGCGGCGCTGCTGGCATGCTGCTGGGGGGATTCGTCGCCGCACGCATGCCGCGTTGGAGTGACAAGGTCGTGGCGACATGCATGTCGGTGGCGGCTGCCTTCATGGGGGTGTGCGCTACAGGCTGGCTTGGAGCCCAATGGACGATGGTGGTGTTGGCGGCCACCGGTTTTGCCGTAGGCGTTGGTGGCCCCAGCAGAGACTTGATGATCAAAAAAGCTACGCCCAAGGGAGCTACTGGTCGCGTCTATGGCCTTGTCTACTCAGGGCTGGATGCAGGGTTCGCTGTGTCACCCTTGATATTTGGCGTGCTGATGGACCGTGGAATGCCCGGCGTAGCCTTGGCTGGCGCTGCAGGTGTGTTGTTGCTCAGTGTTGGTGCAGCCTTGGGTGTTGGGCAAAGAACACCTCATGCGCGAACCTGACGTTGACATGAATCCATAAAAAAGGCCGCCTAAGGGCGGCCTTTTGCTGCTTGGATATCCAATCAGGACAGGTGCTTGCCGATCAGGCCTGCCATTTCGAACATGGTGACTTGGGGCTTGCCAAAGACAGCCTTCAGCTTGTCATCTGCGTTGATGTTGCGCTTGTTGACGCTGTCTTGCAGACCGTTTTTCTTGATGTAAGCCCACATCTTGCTGATGACTTCTGTACGGGGCAGGGGAGCTGCACCAACTACAGCAGCCAAAGCTGCGCTAGGTGTCAAAGCCTTCATGAAAGCCGCATTGGGAGTGCGCTTCTTTGCAGGAGCGGCTTTTTTTGCGGGTGCTGCTTTTTTAGCTGCGGGTTTTTTTGCAGTTGCCATATTTGTGTTCCTCAGAACTGAAAAGATTGTTGTGTAGGTCACAACGACCTAGCGTGCTCATGCTAATGCAGGGCTACATCTTTTCCAATAGGGGAAACGCATTTTCCATGCAACTTTGTTGTGATTTTTACGACATTTCCGATTCCTGCGGAATCACTGCATTGAAATGGTGCGTGCTCGTATGTCTTTTGTCAGAACAGTGCGATGTACTCCAAGTCCGCAGACAAGGAGCAATACATGTCCATTGAGTTTTCAACCTGTGACTTTTGTGACCAATTTCGTGATGCAACCGATGATGCTTTACGCGTCATACCGCCAGGCTTCAATGACTATGGTGCACACACCGTTTTTTGCGGGCCTGTCGTGACTGTGCGTTGCTATGACGACAACACCTTGGTCAAAGATTTGGTGTCCACGGCCGGTGAAGGAAGGGTGTTGGTGGTCGATGGTGGTGGTTCCTTGCATCGCGCTTTGCTGGGTGGGAATTTGGCTGCTTCAGCGGCCAAGAATGGTTGGGCTGGTGTGGTTGTTGATGGTTGTGTTCGTGACAAGGCAGAGTTACAAGCCGCTGCTGTGGGGATTCGTGCCCGAGCACTTGTGCCGATGCCCACCGCTCGTGCAGGTCAAGGTCAAAAAGATGTGATGGTGTCACTTGCTGGCGTGCATGTTCGGCCAGGTGAATGGCTTTATGCAGATGCTGATGGCATGGTCGTTAGCGCCCAGCCACTGCATTGATTTCATCTGAGCGATTTTGTTTTTGTATCGTGAAAATTCGCGATGCTGCAGTGCGGCAAAATTTCTCAATACGAGAAACATAATCTCATATTGAGAAATGAAGCCCTTAAGCTATTGATGTAAAACAAATAAAAAAATGTCTTGTATAAGACATAAGATGCGATAGAACTCTTGTACAAGAGTTAAGATGAAGTCATCGGCCAAAGTTTATTGGCCAGCAGATTTCAACTTGACCCATAGGAGTTAGACATGTCTCAAAACCTTACTCGCGAACAACAAATCGCAGCCCTGGAAAAAGACTGGGCCACCAACCCCCGTTGGAAAGGCGTCAAGCGCGGCTACTCCGCAGCTGACGTGGTGCGTCTGCGCGGCAGCATGCACATTGAGCATACTCTGGCCACCCGTGGTGCTGAAAAGCTGTGGGAAAAGGTCAACGGCGGTGCCAAAAAAGGCTATGTGAATGCCTTCGGCGCCATCACTGCTGGCCAAGCCATGCAACAAGCCAAGGCTGGCCTCGAAGCCGTGTACCTGTCTGGTTGGCAAGTCGCTGCCGATGGCAACACTTCTGAGACCATGTACCCTGACCAGTCGCTGTACTCCGTGGACTCGGTGCCCAAGGTGGTGCGCCGCATCAACAACGCCTTCACCCGCGCCGACCAGATCCAGTGGAGCGAAGGCAAGGACGACATCGACTACTTCGCGCCCATCGTGGCCGACGCGGAAGCCGGTTTCGGCGGCGTGCTGAACGCCTTCGAGCTGATGAAGGCGATG
>CAZPTM010000033.1:0-8255 GCA_964589665.1 uncultured Limnohabitans sp.
TCCACGCTGTCGCCCATGCGGCGCATTTGCTGGGTGATGGTGTTGCCCGATTGCTCTTTCCACTCCCAGACCTTGCTCACGAAGTTCTTGCGGGCCTCTGCCGGTGTGGGGCCCATGTCGTGGCGACTGATGCCTTGGCCCTGCAGCTGACGTTCCACCACGATCTGCGTGGCAATGCCCGCGTGGTCGGTGCCCGGAATCCATGCGGTGTTAAAGCCCATCATGCGGTGGTAGCGCGTGAGCGAGTCCATGATGGTCTGGTTGAAGGCGTGGCCCATGTGCAGCGTGCCCGTCACGTTGGGCGGGGGCAGCTGGATGGCAAAGTTCTTGCCTGCAGCGGCAGCCTGCGCGTCAGCTCGCGAGGTGCCACGGAAGCCGGCCACGCCATAGCCACGCTTTTCCCACTCGGGGCCCCAATGGGCTTCGAGGGCGGCGGGTTCGAAAGACTTGGACAGGCTCTCCAGGCCGGGCTGTTGGACTGGGGTGGCAGGCGTGGTGCTCATGGTGGGTAAAGATCAGACGGGAAACCTGGGATTTTACCGGGCGGCTCTGGCAAACTCGGGGCCTAACCAGGTTCAAAGCAAAAGCAGGAGAAAGCCATGACGACACTCAAAGGATCACGCACAGAGCAGGCTTTGCGCGATGCGTTTGCCTGGGAGTCGCAGGCCAACCGCCGCTACATGTATTTCGCCACCCAGGCCGAGGAGGAGGGGCATGCCGATCTGGCCGCCTTGTTCCGCTCTTCTGCCCAGGGTGAGACGGGCCACGCCATGGGGCATCTGGAATTTTTGCAGCAGGTGGGTGACCCGGTCACAGGCTTGCCCATCGGCACCACGGCGACCAACCTGGCCTCGGCCCTGGCCAGCGAGACGCACGAATTCTCCGAGATGTACCCCGCCATGGCCAAAGTGGCCCGTGAAGAGGGCTTTAACGATGTGGCCGACTGGTTCGAGACCCTGGCCAAGGCGGAGCATTCACATGCCCAGCGCTACGCCCGTGCGCTGGAAACCCTCAAACAGGACTGATCGCCGCCCGGTTCAGCGCATGCCGATGCGTGCATCCGGGCCAAACACGGCAGCCGCCTCTTTGGGCAGGCAACGCCAGTATTGGCCCACGGCCTGCACCTGACCTTTCAACTCGGCCGCCGCATGCCAAGCCCAGCGCGGGTTGTACAAAAACGGGCGTGCCAAAGCCACCAGGTCGGCATCGCCGCGCTGCAAAATGGCTTCAGCTTGCTGGGCACCCGTGATCATGCCCACGGCCATGGTCGGCAAGCCGGCCTCGGCCTTGACGGCTTTGGCCAGTGGCACCTGGTACTCGGGGCCCACCGGAATTTTTTGCAGGGGCGAGACACCGGCAGAGGAAATGTGCACAAACTGCGCCCCCGCGGCCTTGAGGCGGCGGCTCAGCTCGCTGGTTTGCTCCACGTCCCAGCCGCCTTCGACCCAGTCGGTGGCTGAAATGCGCACACCCAGAACACCGCCAAACACCTGGCGCACGCGTCCAAAGACATTCATCACAAAGCGGATGCGGTTGTCAAAATTGCCGCCGTAAACGTCATCACGCTGGTTGGCCAGGGGCGAGAGGAATTGGTGCATCAAGTAGCCGTGGGCGGCATGCAGCTCGATGGCTTCAATGCCCATGGCCTGGGCGCGTTGGGCTGCGTCCACAAAGTCCTGCTCAATGCGTTTGATGTCTTGCAGCGACAGCGCTTTCGGCGGTGCTTCTTGCGGCAAATGCGGCAGGGCGCTGGGGCCCCAAGTGGGCCAGCCGCCCTCGGACGGGGACAGGAGCATGCCACCGCGCCAAGGCACTTCGCTGGAGGCTTTGCGCCCCGCATGGCCCAGCTGGATGCACACCGGCATCTGGGGGCCCATGGCGCGGGCGCGATGCAAATGGTCTTTCAAGGCCATGGCGGTTTCGTCGTCCCACAAGCCCAGGCAGCCGGGGCTGATGCGGCCCTCGGGCGAGACTGCGGTGGCTTCGATGGTGAGCAAGCCCGCGCCACTGTTGAGGAGGTTGGCCCAATGAAACAGGTGCCAGTCGTTGGCTTGGCCATCGCGTGCCGAGTACTGGCACATGGGCGCAATCACGATGCGGTTGGGCAGGGTCAGGGACCCGGCGGGGGTGTCAAAAGTGAAGGGGGTGAAGAGCAAACTCATGGCGATATCTTAGGCGGGGTCGTGGCATTGTCCGTCGTTTGAGTGACAGCGGTGGGCCAGACGCCCCAATGGCCGTCCAGCGGGGCGTGTATTTGCATGGTCTGCTCGGAGGCAGGGTGACGCATCTCCAGCTGCAGCGCGTGCAGCCACAGGCGTTGAATTCCCAAGTGTGCAGCCACCGCCCGGTTGAGCGGGCCTTTGCCATGGGTGGCGTCGCCAATGATGGGGTGGGCGATGTGCTTGGCGTGCCGGCGCAGCTGGTGGCGGCGGCCCGTGAGGGGGCGCAGCTCCACTTCGGCCCAGCGCAAGCCCGGAAAAGCACCTTGGGCGATGGGGAGCTCGCCCCGGCGCAGGGTGCGCAGGCGGGTTTGTGCGGCTTGAATTTCTTCGCGCTGAGTCCGCATGTCGTCGGGCATGCGTTTGAGAGGGTGGTCGATGAACAGCTCATCGGCCGGCCAGCCGCGCACCATGGCGCGATAGGTTTTGTGCAGGCCCTCGCCGCTTTCAAAGGCCAGGCCTAGCGTGCGGGCCACGTCGGCATTGAGCGCAAACACCAGGACCCCGCTGGTGCCTTTGTCCAGCCGGTGCACCGGCCAGACCCTCTGGCCGATCTGGTCGCGCAGGGTTTGCAACACAAAGCGCGATTCCCCCTTGTCCAGTGGGGTGCGATGCACCAGCCAGCCGGGCGGTTTGTTCACGACGGCGAGATAATCGTCCAGGTAAAGGATATCGAGCATGTTGTTCTTATTGTCACCCGCCAAATCGCTGGACTACGAAACGCCCGTGGGCGCTACACACCCGGATTTGCCGCACACACTGCCGCACTTTGCCGCGCAGGCGGCTGAGTTGATCGAGGTGTTGCGCCCGTATTCGCCGCAGCAGATTGCCGAGTTGATGGACCTGTCGGACGCGCTGTCGGTGCTGAACGTGGCCCGCTACGAGGCCTGGCGTCCTAAATTTACCGCCAAAAATGCCAAGCAGGCGGTGCTCGCCTTCAATGGCGACGTGTACGAAGGCTTGGACGCCAAAACCCTGAATGCCAAGCAACTGGACTGGGCGCAGGACCATGTCTGCATTCTCAGTGGCCTGTACGGTGTGCTGCGCCCGCTGGACTGGATGCAGCCTTATCGCCTGGAAATGGGCACCAGCCTCAAGAACCCCAAGGGCAACAACCTCTACAAATTCTGGGGCTCGCAGATTGCTGAGTATTTGAATGAGCGCCTGGCCAAGGATAAACGTCCGGTCATCATCAACCTGGCCTCGCAGGAGTACTTCAAGTCGGTGGACCGCAAAGCGCTGCAGGCTCGCGTGGTGGAGTGCGTGTTTGAGGATTACAAGGGTGGCAAGTACAAAGTCATCAGCTTCAACGCCAAACGGGCCCGTGGCCTGATGACGCGCTGGGCCATCACGCACAAAGCCAGCAAACCCGAAGACTTGCTCGCGTTTGACAGCGAAGGCTACGCCTTTGACAAAACCGCCTCCGAAGCGGACCGCCTGGTGTTCCGCCGCAAACAGGACTGATATGCACAACAACTCCCCCGAACAATCGCAACTGGGCAAAGCCAGCAGCTATGTGGATCAGTACGACGCGAGCTTGCTGTTCCCGATCCCGCGTCAGCCCAAGCGCGACGAGATCGGCGTGACCGGTCGCCCGGTGTTTTTTGGGGCCGATTTGTGGACGGCGTTTGAAGTCTCCTGGCTCAACACCAAGGGCAAGCCGCAAGTGGCGCTGGTGCACTTCACGATTCCCGCAGAGAGCACCCACATTGTGGAGAGCAAATCGTTCAAGCTCTACCTCAACAGCTTCAACAACACCCGTTTTGAGTCAACCGATCAGGTGCGCGAGCTTATGCGTGCCGACATCAGCGCCGCCATCTGGGCGGGCAGCGCGGTGCAGGCGAGTGCAGGCGTCAAGTTGCTGATGCCCGAGCAGTTTGACGCCGAGCCGGTGCACGAGCTCGATGGCTTGAGCCTGGACCGGCTCGATGTGGAATGCACACGCTACCAGCCCGCGCCCGAGTTGCTGAGCGTCAACACCGAAGAAGCCCCGGTGACCGAAACCCTGGTGAGCCACTTGCTCAAAAGCAACTGTCTGGTGACGGGGCAGCCTGACTGGGGCAGTGTGCAAATCACGTACAGCGGCCACCAGATTGACCAGGAAGGATTGCTGCAATACATCGTGAGTTTTCGCAACCACAACGAGTTTCATGAGCAGTGTGTCGAACGCATCTTCATGGACATCTGGACCCGCTGCAAACCTACGCAGCTGACGGTGTATGCACGTTACACACGCCGTGGTGGGCTGGACATCAACCCCTGGCGTACCAGCGCACCGGGCGCACTGCCGCCCAACGTGCGCACGGCGCGGCAATAAATTCGCACGGAGAAAATCCGTACGTCAATCGAAGCTGAACAAATCGCCGGTCTGGCCTGCGGTGCTGTCTTCTGGCGAGGCGGCGCTGACTGCGCTGTCGGCCGTCAGCAAGGAGCCTACGCGCACACCCAGCAAGCGAATGCGGCGACTTAAATCCACGCGTTTCAGGCATTGCCCAGCCACTTGCCGGATGCGCTTGGCGTCGGCAATGTGTTCGTCAATGCTTTGGTCGCGCGTCACGCTCTGGAAGTTGTCGTAGCGGATCTTGATGCCAATGGTGCGGCCCACATAGCCTTTGCGCTGCAGATCGGTGGCCACTTGTTCGCACAGGCGTGTGAAGACGGCGCCCAGTTCCTCGCGGTCACGCACGGCGTGCAGGTCGCGCTCAAACGTCGTTTCGCGGCTCATGCTGACGGGCTCAGACTCCAGCACCACCGGGCGTTCATCGCGCCCCCAGGCCGCATCGTGCAGCCAGCAGCCGTAGCTTTTGCCAAAGTGTTCCATCAACCAGGGCAAGTCGCGCTCAGCCAGTTGGCCAATCGTCTCGATGCCGTGGGCCTTGAGCTTGTCGTCAGCCTTGGGCCCAATGCCGTTGATCTTGCGGCAGGGCAGTGGCCAGATCAGGCCTTGCAAATCCTGTTCGTGCACGATGGAAATGCCGTTGGGCTTGTTGAACTCGCTGGCCATCTTGGCGATCAGCTTGTTGGGTGCCACGCCAATAGAGCAGGTCAGTCCCGTTGCATCAAAAATGCTTTTCTGGATCAAACGCGCCAGCACGCGACCGCCCTCGCGCTGGCCACCGGGCACGTCCGTAAAGTCGATGTAGACCTCGTCTACGCCACGGTCCTCCATGAGCGGCGCAATGTCGGTGATGACGGCCTTGAAGGTGCGTGAGAAGTGCCGGTAACGCTCAAAGTCGACCGGCAGCAAGATGGCGTCGGGGCAGAGCTTGGCAGCCTTCATCAGGCCCATGGCCGAGCCAATGCCGAACTGCCGCGCTGCATAGGTGGCGGTGGTGATGACGCCACGCCCGGTGTAGCCCGACAGCCGTGGAAAAAAAGCCAAGGGGATCTCGCCAAGGCGTTCGGCAAAGTTCTCGCTCGTCCAATCGTCTTCGGGGTAGGCGGCCTGCAGTTTGCCCAGCAGGTCATCTTCTTTGCGGCGGCCACCGCCAATGACCACCGGCAGCGCTTTGAGCTGCGGATAACGCATGAGCTCGCAGGAGGCGTAAAACGCATCCATGTCCAGGTGAGCGATGCGTCGCACCATGTGTGGGGCCGGGGTGTCCCGGTGATCGGGTTACAGCGCCTTGTTCACCAAAAAGCCCTGAAACAGCCAGGGCAGGCGCGGACCTTGCTCGTTGGGCACGCCGCCTTTGTTCTCCACGCTGATGGCCAGCGAGGTCGCACCTTGCAGCTGCTCAGCCGTGGCAGGCATGGCAATGGCTTTGAATTTGCTCTCGATCACGCCCAGCGATAGAGGCGCTTGGTTGGGGCGCACCGCCCACAGCTGCATGCTGTCTTCGCGGCCTTCCTTGACCGCGTTCAGGCGCTCCAGTTGCAATTGCTTGGCCACCGGGTCAAAAGTGACCAGCATGGCCGGTTTTTGGTCCTGGTCCAGGAGTACGGCCACCTGGCGAATTTGCGGCAGCTGGGACAGCTTACTTTGCAGATGGCCAATGTGCGCTTGCAGTTGCACATACAGGCTCATGGATGCAGCCAGGCCAATGGCCAGCACCAGCATGAGCGTGATCGACAGGGCGCGCCACCAACGGCTCACCCCCGGGCGGGTAGGGCTAGAAGTCATGCGCCGATCTTAACGGCAGCGAGGCTGCTCGCCCTTGATCCAGATTCAGGCTTGCGGATAGGTGCCCGGCAGCAGGATGTTGGTGTCCACATTCTGGATATTGGTGTGCCCGCAGAACGCCATGGTCACGTCCAGTTCCTTGTGGATGATCTGCAGGGCCTTGGTCACGCCCGCTTCACCCATGGCGCCCAGGCCATAGACCATGGCGCGGCCGATCATGGTGCCCTTGGCGCCCAGGGCCCAGGCCTTGAGCACGTCCTGGCCGCTTCGAATGCCGCCGTCCATCCAGACCTCAATCTGACTGCCGACAGCCGCAACAATGGCGGGCAAGGCTTCGATGCTGCTGGGCGCGCCATCGAGCTGGCGACCACCGTGGTTGCTGACCACGATGGCATCGGCCCCGCTGGCCACGGCCAGTTTGGCGTCTTCGACATCCATGATGCCCTTGAGGATAAGTTTGCCGCCCCATTGCTTTTTGACCCAGGCCACATCGTCCCAGTTGAGCGTGGGGTCAAACTGCTCGTTGGTCCAGGAGGCCAGCGAGTTCATGTCGGTCACGGCTTTGACGTGTCCCACCAGGTTGCCAAAGGTGCGGCGGCGGGTAGACGCCATGCCCAGGCACCAGCGAGGCTTGGTCATCAGGTTGATGATGTTGGCCAGCGTGGGGCGGGGAGGGGCGGTCAGGCCGTTTTTCAGGTCTTTGTGACGTTGGCCAATCACCTGCAAATCGAGTGTGAGCACCAGCGCGCTCACATTGGCGGCTTTGCAGCGGTCGATCATGCGGGCCATGGCATCGCGGTCACGCATCATGTAGAGCTGAAACCAGAACGGCGCTTGTGTGTGCGCTGCAATGTCTTCGATGGAGCAGATGCTCATGGTCGACAAGGTAAAGGGGATACCGAACTTCTTGGCCGCCATGGCGGCGTGCATTTCGCCGTCGGCGTGCTGCATGCCGGTCAGGCCCACCGGGGCAATGCACACGGGCATCTTGGTGTCGATGCCGACCATCTTGGTGGCCGTGGTGCGGTTTTCCATGTTCACGGCCACGCGCTGGCGCAGCTTGATTTTGTGGAAGTCGCTTTCGTTGGCCCGGTAGGTGCCCTCGGTCCAGGAGCCGCTGTCGGCGTAGTCGTAGAACATGCGCGGCACGCGTTTTTCGGCCAGAACGCGCAGGTCTTCAATATTGGTGATCACGGGCATGACAACTGTCTCCAGGGTGGATGTTTTAACAATTCTTGCATGGTAGCCTCGTGTTTGCCTGTCCGCTGTGAAACACCGCACCCAGACTTTGAAATTTCTTTCAGCACGAAAGCCACCCCCATGAATCTGGCCCATTTGCTCGACCGACAAGCCCGCCAGCACCCCGAACGCCCCGCCGTGTTCGAGACCGATCGTCTGCGCGCCACTTACGGACAGTGGGCCGAGCGCAGTGCCCGGCTGGGTGCGCACTTGCTGGCGCAGGGCCTGGTGCCCGGCGACCGGGTGCTGCTGTTCATGCGCAACCACCCCCGTTATCTGGAGTTTCTGTTCGGTTGCTGGTGGGCCGGTCTGGTGGTGGTGCCGGTCAACAACAAGCTGCACCTGAAAGAGGTGCAGTGGATTGTGGACAACGCGCAGGCCCGCTGGGCGTTTGTCACGCAGGACTTGGTGCCTGATGGCGCTGTGTTGACAGGGCTCGACGGCGTGACCGAGGCGGACAGCGCGCAGGCCGATGCCTGGCTGAACACAGGCGAACCTTTGTTTGACGTGGCACACCGCCAAGCCGATGACACCGCATGGTTGTTCTACACCAGTGGCACCACAGGCCGCCCCAAAGGCGTGATGATCACCCACCGCAATTTGCTGACCATGGGTCTGGGCTACTTTGTGGATGTGGACGCGGTGGCCGCGCAGGACGCCATTGTGTACGCCGC
>CAZPTM010000033.1:8355-11436 GCA_964589665.1 uncultured Limnohabitans sp.
GCTACTTTGTGGATGTGGACGCGGTGGCCGCGCAGGACGCCATTGTGTACGCCGCGCCCATGTCTCACGGGGCGGGCTTGTATGCGATACCGCACCTCATGGCCGGGGCTCGACACGTGGTGCCCGCATCAGGCGGCTTTGATGCTGCCGAGCTGTATACATTGGGGTTGCAGGTCGGGCCGTTGTCGATGTTTGCTGCGCCCACCATCGTCAAGCGTCTGGTCGATGAGGCCGTGGCCCAGCGCTACAGCCCCGAGCGCTGTGCGCAATCGTTCAAGACCATTGTGTATGGTGGCGCGCCCATGTACGCCGCAGACATTGAGCGTGCGCTGCGCACCATGGGGCCGCGCTTTGTGCAAATTTATGGCCAGGGCGAAAGCCCGATGACAGGCACTGTGTTGTCGCGCGCACACCTGGCCGATGTGCAGCATCCGCAGCATGCACAACGCATTGCCTCGATTGGCGTGGCACAAACACCGGTGCGTGTTCGCGTGGCCGATGCGCAGGGACGCGATGTTCCCTTGGGCGAAGTGGGTGAAGTGCTGATCGCGGGCGACAGCGTGATGGCCGGTTACTGGCGTAACCCGGAAGCGACGGCAGCGGCCATTCGTGACGGTTGGCTGTGGACGGGCGACATGGGCAGCCTGGATGCTGATGGTTTCGTGACCCTTAAAGACCGCAGCAAGGACTTGATCATCAGCGGGGGCTCCAACATCTACCCGCGCGAGGTGGAAGAGGTGTTGTTGATTGCGCCGGGTGTTAACGAGGTCTCGGTGGTGGGCGCGCCCGACCCGGAATGGGGCGAGGTGGTCGTGGCCTTTGTCGTTGCAGATGCTGGTGCCACCCTGAGCACGTCAGAGCTGGATGCGCATTGCATGGCGCACATTGCGCGATTCAAGCGCCCCAAGCGTTACGAATTTGTGGATGCGCTGCCCAAGAACAACTACGGCAAGGTTCTCAAAACCGAGTTGCGCGCCCGACTGCAGGTCTGAACACACTCAGTGGCTGCAGCTGACGCTGCCGCAGCCCGACATGGTCACGCTTTGAATTTTGCTGGGATCGGCCACGGTTTCGGTGGCGGCGTCAAAGCCCACGTTTTTCATGTGCTGCGCCAGGCCCGCGTCCATGCTGGCGGCGTGGCCCGGGAACCACTCGGCCAGCGCTTCGGCCAGACGGGTGATGATTTCGGTGTCACCCGCTTCGTAGTGCACTTGCACGGCGCGCATGGTTTCCAGAATGGTGTTGTGGTGTTCGGCGTGGCAGTTTTCAGCCGAAAAACCGGTGGCGACCATCCATCGCTCTTCCTGGGCAAAGTGCTCGACCGTGTGCTGCAAAAACTTCTGGTACAGCGGCAGCTGCTGATCCTGAGGCGTGGCCAGGATCTCGTTGAGCATGTCGGTGAATTCCTTGTGGGTCTCGTCCATGCGGGCGTCGCCCGTGTGCAGGGACTGGGTCCAGGGCAGACCGTTGGCAGGAATGGCAGTGCTGAGATTCGTATCCATGCCCGAATTATCCACCTTGCTCATGCAGCACGAAGGCGTTGCATGGGCAAGGTCAAGCAGGTTTACTGTGCGATGGCTTCGACGGCGATATCGATGCGTACGTCATCACCCACGTAAGGGGCGTACTTGCCGGCATTGAATTCGGAACGCTTGATGGTGGTGAACGCGTTGGCGCCCAGGGCGGGTTTCTTCATCATGGGGTGGGGCATGGCCTGGAAGCTGGTCACGGTGAGCGTCACGGGCTTGGTCACGCCTTTAATGGTCAGGTTGCCTTCAATGCTCTTGGGCTTGTCACCTTCGAACACGACTTTGGTGGACTTGAAGGTGGCGGTAGGGAACTTGGCGGTGTCGAGGAAGTCTTCGCCCTGGATGTGACCATCAAACACTTCAAAGCCGGTGTTGACCGATTTCATGTCGATGCTGATGTCCACGCTGCCGGTTTTGGCTTCGGCATCGAACACGACTTTGCCACTGGTGTTCTTGAAACTGCTCAGCTGGGTGGAGTAGCCGAAGTGCGAGTATGAAAAACGCGGGAAGGTGTGGGAGCCGTCGACGCCGTAGGTCACGGGGGCGGCGATGGCGCTGCCAGCCAGGGCGGCGAACAGAGCGGTAGCGAGGGTCAGTTGCTTGAAGGATTTCATGGTTGCTCCAGGTTGAAAAATCATTTGAGGTTGAGGTTGAAATTCACGGTGATCTCGTTGGCCACGACATCGAACTTGGCCCACATGCCTTCGCCGATGGCGTAGTCGGCGCGCTTGAGCACAAAGCTGCCTGTCAATGCGCCTTGCGGCGAGAGCTTGAGTGGGGCTTGCAGTTCGCGGCTTTGACCCTTGATGGTGAGCTGGCCTGTGGCTTCGTACTGGTTGGTGCCGGTCGCCTTGAGGCTTTTGAGCACAAAGCTGGCCTTGGGGTACGCCGCCACGTTGAACCAGGCTTTGCCGACCACTTCGTCGTCGGCTTCGCTCGAGCCGGTGTCGACGCTGGCCAGGTCGATGTCGATCCTGCCTTTGGCCTGAGCGGGCTTGGCTGTGTCCAGGTTCACTTGCGCAGTGAACTTTTTGAACTTGCCGTCCATGCCGACGCCCATTTGTTTGTAGCTAAAGGTCACGCTGCTCTTTTCGGGCACGACGGCCTGGTAGGTGGCTGCTTGGGCAGTGGTCAGAGCGGTGGCGGCAAGCGCCAGGGCAGTGAAGAGGTGTTTCATGGTGTTGCTCCTTAACGCATGCGGCGCAGGGTGTCGTCTTTCAAAACAAAGTGGTGCCACAGTGCGGCGCCCACGTGGCCAGCCAGGGTGAGCATCAGCAGCCAGTTCAGGGCTTCGTGCACTTCCTTGAGCAGGTTGCCAAGTTCCTTGTCGCGGCCCAGCAAATCAGGAATGGGCAGCACGCCAAACCAGACGGTCTGCACGCCCTTGGCCGAGCTCATCAGCCAACCACTCAGCGGGATCACCACCATGAGCCCATATAGCGCGGCGTGGCCCGCGTGCGCAGCCAGGCGCATCAGCGGCGACATGGACTCTGGCAAAGCGGGCGGGCGGTGCGTGAGGCGCCAGGCCAAGCGCAGCCAGACCAGCAAGAAA
>CAZPTM010000034.1:0-11408 GCA_964589665.1 uncultured Limnohabitans sp.
GGTGACGAGCCTTGACCCCGGCACTGACTCCACGGTTAGGGCTGCTCGGTTCCCCGCCTGACCCGGTTGGCCGCTTCACCATGCGGGAAGGCCCGTCAAGGGTTATTGTAGGGCAGGATCTTCCCGTAATGCCTGTTGACACAGATGTAAAAAACTGTTTTCAGGGCCAAGGGGGCTTACTGCCGCCTGGAGCGTCTGCAGCCGATAGAATGCCCGCATGTCTTATCTCGTCCTGGCACGTAAGTACCGTCCTCAAAACTTCACCGAAATGGTGGGGCAGGAGCACGTTGTCCAGGCGCTGACCAACGCATTGGTGCAGCAGCGACTGCATCATGCGTATTTGTTCACGGGCACTCGAGGTGTGGGCAAGACCACAGTCTCACGTATTTTGGCCAAATCCCTGAACTGTCAGGGGGCTGATGGGCAGGGCGGTATCACCGCTGAACCCTGCGGTGTGTGTCAGGCTTGCCGAGATATTGATGCTGGTCGTTTTGTTGACTACACCGAGCTCGATGCTGCTTCCAACCGGGGCGTGGACGAAGTGCAAAGTCTACTTGAGCAGGCCGTCTACAAACCTGTGCAGGGACGCTTCAAGGTCTTCATGATCGACGAAGTGCACATGCTCACCAACACTGCGTTCAATGCAATGCTCAAAACGTTGGAGGAGCCGCCTGAGTACCTGAAGTTTGTGCTGGCGACCACTGACCCACAAAAAGTACCGGTGACGGTGCTCTCGCGTTGTTTGCAATTCAATTTGCGACCGATGGCGCCTGAGACGGTACTGGAGCACCTGGCCAGGGTGCTGACACAGGAAAACATCGAAGCCGAAACCGGTGCTTTGCGTCTGTTGGCGCGAGCTGCACGCGGTTCCATGCGTGATGCTTTGAGCCTGACTGACCAGGCGATTGCCTATGCGAGTGGAACTTTGCGCGAAGCCGCAGTTCGCCAAATGCTGGGCAGTGTGGATCAAGGCCATGTGTACGACCTGATCGAAGCTTTGACTGATGCCCAGGCCGCCGAAGTGATTGGTTTGATCGATGCCCTGCGTGTGCAGGGCGTTTCTGCTGCCGCCACGCTCGAAGACATGGGTCTGGCATTGCAGCGTATGGCCGTGGCCCAGTGGGCGGGTCAGCCCGCATCGTTGGAAGAAGACCCGGATGGTCAACGTCTGATGGATCTGGCTCAGCGCATGGATCCACAAGAAACTCAGCTGCTCTACAGCCTGTGTTTGCACGGTCGCCAGGAGCTGGGTTTGGCGCCCGACGAGTATGCAGCCTTGACAATGGTGCTCTTGCGCTTGTTGGCCTTCAAGCCTTTGGCGCTGGCGCAGGCTCAAAAAAAAAGTCCTGAAAAACAGTTGGCGCTCCCGCAGCAAGTCGGCGTAAAGGCTTCCGATGCTCGACCTGCATTTGAAGCTGCAGAGCCAGTTCGTGCTGAAGCCTCAACTGTCGTGGTTCCTGTACCCGTGCGCGAAACGCCACTGCCAGTGGCTGATGCACACCATGTGCAAGCCATTTCGCATCCGATGCCAGCAGCTGCAGCGGTCATCCCTCCTGCTGCGCCAATTCAAACGCTACCTGTTCGCGACTCTGGCGCTCTTTCAGCGCGAGCCGATAGGCCTACAACAGAGCATGCCCCTGTCGTTGAGGAAACAGCTTTGGGTACGTTTTGGTTTGAACTGACTCGCCAACTGATGGTGCAAGAGCAGATCAATGCTTTGCCGCGTGAGCTCGCCTTGCAGTCACAGCTGATCGAGCAAACGGATGCGCTGTGGACCCTGTGTCTGGAAAAAGAATCTCTCAATACGCCCAACGCCCGTGAAAAACTGCAAGCAGCAGTGCAGAGCGCAGGCCACGCGGTGCGTTTGCAATGGAGGGGTGGACAGGTTGTCGATACGCCAGCGAAGCGACTGGCTGTGTTGGCAGCCGAAAAAATGCAGGCTGCTCAGGATTTGATTTTGCAAGACCCGTTGGTGCAAAACTTGATGCAAAACTACGGCGCCAAAATTGTGCCGGGTTCTCTTCAACCCATTTAACGATACACAAGGAACGACCATGTTCAACAAAGGACAACTCGCTGGACTGATGAAGCAGGCGCAGGCCATGCAGGATAACCTCAAGCGCGCTCAAGACGAGCTGGCGAACATTGAAGTGCAGGGCCAGGCTGGTGGCGGTATGGTGCAGGTGCTCATGACATGCAAGCACGAGGTGCGCCGCGTGACCATTGACCCCTCCTTGCTGGCGGACGACAAAGATATGCTCGAAGACTTGGTCGCCGCAGCGTTCAACGATGGTGTTCGCGCAGCAGAGGAAGTTTCCCAGCAAAAGATGGGAAAACTCACAGCCGGCCTGCCTCCAGGCATGAAGCTGCCGTTCTGATTTCTCAGAACAACTGCTGTCAAACGCTGTGGCTCAAGCACACGCACTTCAAGCCCTGGTCGAGGCCCTCAAGGTCTTGCCCGGGGTGGGCGCAAAGTCTGCTTCGCGCATGGCTTACCACCTGCTGCAGCACGATAGGCAGGCGGCCACCTTGCTGGCTGGCGCATTGACGCAAGCGGTGCGTGATGTGCGCCATTGCAGCCAGTGCCATACATTCACAGAGCAAGAAGTTTGTGAAACCTGTTGCGATGCTACGCGTGACCCTAGTCAGTTGTGCGTGGTGGAGACTCCGGCAGATCAGTCTGCTATCGAGCGTACCGGCACTTACAAGGGCTTGTATTTCGTACTGATGGGCAAGCTCAGCCCGCTCGATGGTATTGGCCCTAAAGACATTGGCCTGCTCAAGCTCAAGCAAAGGGTTGAACAAGGTGCCATGCGTGAGGTGATTTTGGCGACCAATTTCACTGCAGAGGGTGAGGCCACTGCCCACGTTATTTCTGAAATGCTACGACGCCAAGGCGTTCGCTTGACCCGCTTGGCGCGTGGCGTGCCTGCTGGCAGCGAGCTGGAGTATGTGGATCTGGGCACAATTGCCCACGCCTTGGTGGACAGGCGCTGAAGCGTTTGCTTCGTTAACTGACGACCTTATTTGCGTTTTGCGGTTCTTTTGCGAGTGCTCGCCAAGCGCGTTGTACGGCGCGTAGGCGCCTTCTTGGCAGATCTGTAGGGAGCGTACAGAGTCAGTCGCTGTCCTGTCTTTAAATGTGCGTTGAGGCTTAAAGCATTCCACTGTGCCAGGTTGCGTGGGGATACGCCGTGGCGTGCTGCCAAGCGGGTTAGCGTGTCGCCTTTGCGAACACGTACCGTGACTTTGCGCAGCACCACCTCTGGCATGAGCGAGAGTTGGGCCGTCTCGGCCAAGTGTTCGGAGACATCGTTATCCAGTTCTCCCTTGCGTTGCACCAGCAAAGTGGAGCCCGCACGGACCAGCATGCGAGCTGGAATGTTGTTAGCCTCTCTCAAGTCTGCGACTTGCATGCCCACTTCCTTGGCAGCGTCTTCGACTTTCATGTTACGGGGCGCCACCCAGGCGGTCCAGCTTGCTAATTTCTTGCCAGCGTGTTTCTCCAGGTTGAGTGAGAAGGTGCTCGCGTTATCCCAGGGCAGCAGGATCTGTGGGGTGCCGGCAGCCAGAATGACTGGGTGTTTCAGTGAAGGATTCAGAGCCTTGAAGTCTTCATGACTGATTTCGGCCAGCCTCGTGGCCAAGGTTACGTCAATGTCGCGTTCAATGCTCACGCTTTTGAAGTAGGGGTGATTTTTGATCTCGGGCAACTCGGTATTGAATGCCTCGGGATTGGAAATAATGTTTTTGAGCGCCTGCAGCTTAGGGACGTAATAACGGGTTTCCTCAGGCATGTTCAGGCTGTCGTAATCGGAGTCTTTACCGCGTGCCTTGTTGCGAGCGATTGCGCGCCCAACGTTACCTTCACCCCAGTTGTATGCAGCCAATGCCAGGTGCCAGTCGCCAAACATTCCGTAGAGCTTTTGCAAGTAGTCCAAAGCTGCGCGAGTGGATTCAAGTACATCGCGGCGCTCGTCCATGAACAAGTTTTGCTTGAGATCGAAAAAGCGGCCTGTAGCAGGCATGAATTGCCACATGCCTGCAGCTTTGGCAGTGGAGACGGCTTGTGGATTAAATGCAGACTCGACAAATGGCAGCAGAGCCAGCTCGGTTGGCATTTGACGCCGCTCAAGCTCCTCGACGATATGAAACAGGTATGGGCGTGAGCGCTCAGTCATCCGTAGCACGTAGTCAGGACGGCTGCTGTACCAGGTTTCACGACTCTTGACGCGGCTATTGACAAGGTCTGGCATCGCAAACCCCTTGCGGATACGCTCCCAGATATCTGTCTCTTCGGGTGCTTTCAGGCCGACTTGTGAAGAAGCTCTCAGCCTTACAGCAGATTCGATCTGCGCAGGCGTCATGGGGGTAGTCGTGTTCTCACTGACCGAGATCGGCTCGATTGCCGCTGGTGGGGCAATGGTGGCGCAGCCCGTCAAGACTGCGAGCATCAGTACAGCCAATATTGTCGAAGCGCGATGTATGGAGAAAAGAGAAGGCGGCATGAATCGGGTCAAAATTGATTTTTCCACTCTCGCAAGGCGGCAAAAACCTCTGCGCCTGCTTTCAAATTGGGAGTCCGCATGGCTGCACTTTTTTGTACATCAGGTTGTTGTGTGCGCAAAAAAGGGTTGATCTTTAATTCCAGGCCAAGGGTGGACGGCAGTGTTGGCAGCTGTTGTGCGCGCAATGAAGTGCAGTGTGCCAGATGTTGCGAAATGGATAAATTATGAGGCTCCACGGCTTGCGCAAAACGAAGATTTGCCAAGGTGTACTCGTGCGCTGGGCATACTCGTGTGTTGTCCGACAAGAGGGCCAGTTTTTGCAATGAATCGTACATTTGCCTGGGTGTGCCTTCGAAGACACGGCCACAGCCTGCACTGAAAAGCGTGTCGCCGCAGAACAAAATCGTATCCTGATGAGGGATCTCAACCACCCAGGCAATATGGCCGGCCGTGTGGCCTGGCACATCGAGAACGCGCAAATGTGCGTTGTGCCAAAGCAAAGAGTCGCTCTCCGATACCGCTTGGTGCTCATAGCTTGCAGGTTCTGCTGCCGGGGCAAACGTCGTTGCTCCAGTGCTTTGCTGCAGTTGTGCAATCCCGCCGGTATGATCGGCGTGGTGGTGGGTGACGAGAATATGCTCGAGTGTGATGCCAGGGTGTTGAGCAAGCCAAGCGAGCACCTCTTTGGCGCTACCCGGGTCTACCACCAAGGCGTGCTGGTCGTCATGCAGCAGCCAGATGTAGTTATCGGTGAATGCGGGTAAAGCAACAAGTTCCATGAAGTCTCCCATTATAGAAAATGCCTCTGATGTGATGCCTTGGCTGCCGTGGTTGACCGCTTTGCAGCGACAGGTTTTGCTGCGTTGGGAGCAGTCTGTCATGGATGCCTGTGTTGTGGATGCTTTTGGCTTTCATGCGGTTCAGTTGGCTGGGCTGGACTTGCAAGCGCTGCGTGTCAATCGCATGCCTCACCGTTGGTCAGTGGCTACTGAATTCGAGGTGCCAATGAGTGATGTACAGGCCCGCGTGGATACTTTGGCATGGCCTTGGCCTCAAGACAGTCTGGATCTGGTGTGCATGCCTCATGTACTGGAGCGCTCGGATAACCCGCATGCCACTTTGCGCGAAGCTCACCGGGTTTTAATGCCCGAAGGGCGTCTGGTGTTGACGGGTATCAATCCCTGGAGTGTTTGGGGATTGAAGTACAAAAACTGGCGTAGACAACACATCGCTGGCGAGAACGGAAGTCCAGTTCAGTTATTGAGCGTTGGGCGTCTCAAGGATTGGTTGCGCTTGTTGGGGTTCGAACTTGAACGCTGTGACTATGGTTTGTGGTTCACAGGTTCTGGCCTGGAGCCAGCCCAGGAAATGACGCGTTGGCTGGATCGACGTATGGCGAGCCTTGCTGAACCTCTGGGCTGTGCGTATTGCATTGTGGCAGTCAAGAAAGTGCATGGCATGCGTTTGATCAAAGGAGCCAGTTGGAAGCCTGCTGGGGCAGGTAAGGTTGCTGCTGTGCCCTTGGCGCGTACGCCTGTGAATACCGGGACGTCTGCAAACTATCAACACGAAAGTGCCAAAGATGCTTAACCACGTTCAGATTCACACCGATGGCGCCTGTAAAGGAAATCCTGGCCCTGGTGGCTGGGGGGTACGCCTGCAGTCTGGCAACAACGTCAAGGAGTTGTATGGCGGCGAGGCTTTAACCACCAACAACCGAATGGAGCTCATGGCAGTGATTGAGGCTTTGAGGGCCCTGAAGCGACCTTGTCGGGTCAGCCTTTATCTGGACAGTGAATATGTGCGAAAAGGCATCACCGAATGGATCCATGGCTGGAAAGCCAAGGGCTGGAAAACGGCCGCAAAACAACCTGTGAAAAACGCTGAGCTGTGGCAAACACTCGATGCACTGGTACACGGCTCGCAGCATCAGATTGAATGGCATTGGGTCAAGGGTCATGCCGGTGACCCGGGCAACGAGCGCGCTGACGCGTTGGCCAACATGGGCGTTGCGCAATACCTGCGTTGACGCATTTAGCGTGGGCCCGGTAGTTCTAATTCGGCTGCGGAGTTGACATTGAAAAACGCAGATCGATCGTCCTGGGCCTGGTCGAAACACACCACACTGAATGCGTGGCGATGGATCCAGGCGCCAATTTTGCCTTCGCCTGCCTGAATAAATGTCAGCAGGTCAGAGGCCAGTTGTGGGCGCATCAAGCAAAAAACGGGTTGTCTGCGCTGATGGCCTTCTTCGTCCCGGTTGGCTGCAATCACGATGTCGACCTGGTCTTGTTGCGCTTGCATGAGCAAGCGTTGAGACAAGTCGAGTGGAAAATAGGGGCTGTCGCAGGGAACGCTCAGCAGCCAGGAGCTTTGGCAAGCCACCATGCCCGCCAGAAAACCCGCAAGTGGACCGGGGTAGTCTGCAACGGTATCAGCTAGAACGGGGTATCCCAACTGAGCGTAAGTGCTGGTGTTGCGGTTGGCACTGATCAGGATGTTTTGTGGCTGGTGATGTTGCCCAGTCAGCCTGGCTAAGGCGTGGTCAATCAGGCGGCGTGAGCCAAATGGGACCAACCCCTTGTCCTGCCCTTGCATGCGAGAGCCTTGACCGCCAGCCAGCACAATGGCTGTGTATGCGGGTAAGGCTTGGGAGGGTTGGTCATCCACCGATGTAGCTCATTTCGACACGCCGTGCAGGTGCAGTACCTATCGGAGACTGGCTGCGCAGTTGGGAGTAGCGGTCGTTGCGTTGACGCCAGATGGCATCGATCTGAGCCTGCAATTGCTCATCATTGATGGCTTGTTCGCGTAGCAATGTTCGCAAGTCATAGCCTTGGCCAGCAAACAGGCACAGATACAACCGCCCTTCGGTGGACAAGCGGGCGCGGTTACAGTCGCCACAAAAAGCCTGGGTAACGCTGCTGATCAGACCGATCTCGCCCGCCTCCTTGTCGTGCAGCCCTGCTGCGTTGGCGTAGCCCCATCGTTGGGCGGTTTCGCCCAAGGCACTGTGCTCCAGCGCTACCATGGGCCACTCCTGTTGCAACAGTTGCAGCACCGCAGCGCTGGGCAGTACCTCGTCCATGCGCCAGCCGTTAGTGGCGCCGACATCCATGTATTCAATAAAGCGCAAACGTACACCACTGCCCCGGAAGTGGCGCGCCATAGGTACAACCTCCTGCTCGTTGGTGCCTTTTTTGACCACCATATTGACCTTGACTGGTCCAAGCCCGACTTGCTGGGCGCGCTCGATGCCTTGGAGCACATCGCGCACGGGGAAGTCCACATCGTTCATGCGGCGAAACACGGTGTCATCCAGGCCATCCAGGCTCACGGTGACGCGTTGCAATCCTGCGTCTTTGAGGCTTTGTGCCTTGCGTTCCAGCAAAGAGCCGTTGGTGGTTAGCGTCAGGTCAAGTGGCGTACCGTCAGGTGTGCGCAGGCTGGCCAGTTGCTCGATCAGGATTTCGATGTTTTTGCGCAGCAGTGGCTCCCCGCCGGTCAGTCGGATTTTGCGCACGCCCAGTGCCACAAAGTTTTTGGCCAGCCGGGTGATTTCTTCGAAACTGAGCAAGTCCTTGTGGGGAAGATAGGTGTAGTCGTTGTTGAAGACCTCTTTGGGCATGCAGTAGCTGCAGCGAAAGTTGCAGCGGTCAGTGACGCTGATGCGCAAGTCGTGCAGTGGCCGTGCAAGGGCATCATGCAGTGCCGTGCGAAGCAGCGATGCTTCGGATGGCTGCGGTAAGGGCAGGGCAGCAGCTCTGAGGTCTATCAGGGGGTAAACGCTTTCTGACATGACGCTCATTTTGCCCCAGCCCGAAGCCGCTGTCGGACTTCCGCAAGCCCTGTGAAAGTAAAATCAGGGGTAATCCCGATGTTGTACCCTTTTCTTTTTCATTTCATAGCAAAGACGCAAACATGGCCCTCGATAAAGTGACCCCCGGTAGCAAAGCCCCTGAAGCCTTTAATGTGATCATCGAAATTCCGATGAACTCCGACCCTATCAAATACGAGGTGGACAAGGAAAGCGGTGCCATTTTTGTGGACCGCTTCATGGGTACTGCCATGCACTACCCCACCAACTACGGTTATGTGCCCCAGACCATTGCTGGCGATGGTGACCCTGTTGACGTGCTGGTCATGACGCCTTTTCCGTTGCCCGCTGGTGTGGTGATCACCTGCCGCGCCATTGGCATTTTGAAGATGGAAGATGAAGGCGGTGTGGACGGCAAGGTGCTGGCTGTGCCCGTGGACAAGCTGTTGCCTATCTATGCCAACATCAAGACCACGGCCGACTTGCACGAGCTGCAGCTCAAGCAGATTGCCCACTTCTTTGAGCACTACAAAGACTTGGAAAAAGGCAAGTGGGTCAAGGTGTTGGGTTGGGAAGGCGTGGACGAAGCCAAGAAAGAAATCACTGACGGCATCGCCGCCTACAGCAAGGCCTGATTTTTCGGTCCTGACCAAGGCCTGTTGCAGCTTGGCTGCAGCAGGCTTTTTTTTGCCAGGACAGAGGCGATGCGATAATGAATCCATTCACTCGATTGCATCGTATGACTCTGAAAATCAGTGTGGCCCAGCTCAATTTGGTGGTGGGCGACATGATGGGTAATGCCCAAAAAATCATCCAGGCCGCACAGCTAGCCTACGACGATGGCGCGCGCCTGGTGCTCACGCCCGAACTGTCCATTTGCGGCTACGCCGCTGAGGATTTACTGCTACGCCCGGCTTTCATCCAGGCTTGTGACGAAGCTGTGACCGCGGTCGCGCAGGCTTTGGCTGGTTTGCCGGGCTTGCATGTGGTGGTGGGTCACCCGGTAGGAGGCAGCTTGCGCACCCGCAGCGTCAGCCAGGTCAGGCGTTTCAATCGTGCCTCGGTTTTGAGTCAGGGACAAACCGTGGCCAGCTATGACAAGCAAGAGCTGCCCAACTACCAAGTGTTTGATGAGCGGCGTTATTTCACGCCTGGCGATCAGTCGTGCGTTTTTGAAGTGCAGGGCCATCGTGTAGGTCTGCTTATTTGCGAAGACGCATGGTTTGCCCAACCCGCGCAGCAAGCCCGCGAGGCTGGTGCCCAGGTGTTGGCCGTGCTCAACGCCTCACCCTTTCATGTGGATAAAGGGCACGAACGCGAAGCGCAGATGCGCGAGCGCGTACAGGAAACGGGCCTGCCCCTGGTTTACGCTCATTTGGTGGGCGGACAGGACGAAGTCGTGTTTGAGGGGCGCTCGTTTGCATTGGATGCACAAGGTCAGGTTGCGGCACGTGCCCCCGGTTTTGTCGAGGCAGCGTTGTCTGTCACGGTGCAGGGCGATGCCCAACTGCTGCAAGGCGAGGTGTGCCCGCACGATGACGAAGATGCGCAGCTGTGGCATGCCCTGGTGCTGGGTATTCGTGACTACATCGGTAAAAATGGTTTCCCGGGTGTCATTCTGGGTTTGTCGGGTGGCATCGATTCTGCACTGGTGCTGGCGCTGGCCGTCGATGCGCTGGGCGCTGACAAGGTGCGGGCAGTGATGATGGCGTCACCCTACACGCAAGACATCAGCTGGATCGATTCGCGCGACATGGTGGCTCGCCTGAAGGTGCGCTACGACGAAATTCCGATTGCCGATCTGTTTGCTCAGTTTCGAACCGCGCTGGCTGGTCAATTTGCGGGTCTGGCCGAAGACACCACCGAAGAAAACCTGCAAGCGCGTATTCGCGGCACCTTGCTCATGGCGCTGTCCAATAAAACGGGCTCGCTGGTGCTGACGACCGGCAACAAAAGCGAAATGGCTACAGGGTATTGCACGCTGTACGGTGATATGGCCGGGGGATTCGCGGTCATCAAGGATGTGCTCAAAACGCGGGTGTTTCGCCTGGCGCGCTGGCGCAATGCGCATGACCCCTATGGGACGGGTGCTGCACCGATCCCTGTGCGCATCATCACCCGCCCGCCCAGTGCTGAACTGCGACCAGACCAGAAAGACCAGGACAGCCTGCCCGAATACGAAGTTTTGGATGCCATCATCAGCCGTTACATGGAAAACGACGAAGGCTTGCAAGCCCTGGTGGCCGATGGTTTTGAGCAGGCCGATGTTGAGAAAGTTGTCCGTCTGATTCGCATCAACGAGTACAAGCGTCGCCAGTCGCCTGTGGGCATTCGGGTGACCCACCGCAGTTTTGGCAAGGATTGGCGTTATCCTATTACCAACCGTTTTCGTTCCTGATTTCCCCTGAGGTATTGCACATGAAACAAATCACCGCTGTCATCAAGCCCTTCAAACTCGAAGAAGTTCGCGAAGGTCTGGCCGAGTGTGGTGTGACCGGGTTGACCGTGACCGAGGTCAAAGGCTTTGGCCGTCAAAAGGGCCACACCGAGCTCTATCGCGGCGCAGAATACGTGGTGGACTTCCTGCCCAAGGTGAAGGTGGAAGTGGTCGTCAAGGACGACGATGTGGAGCGTTGTGTCGACGCTATCGTCAAAGCTGCACGCACCGGCAAAATTGGTGATGGCAAGATTTTTGTCACCTCCGTCGAACGCGTGGTGCGCATCCGCACCGGCGAGCAAGACGAAACTGCAATTTGATGGCTTTAAAGTTGATCGGCACGTGGGGCGGTGGATAGCCCCGCCTCGTTGATCAACAGTGGCAACAGTTCGCTTGCCGTGGGGGCGCTGCGAATGAGCTGGTTTTGCCATTCGCCCATGAAGCCCGCCTGCGTGCTTTGGCGGGTAAAGTCCAGCAGGCTGTCGTAGTAGCCCTTTGTATTGAGCAAGCCGACGGGCTTGTCGTGGTAGCCCAGCTGGCGCCAGGTCCATACCTCAAAAAATTCCTCAAACGTGCCAATGCCGCCGGGCAGGGCGACAAAGGCATCGGCGCGCTCCATCATCATGCGCTTGCGCTCGTGCATGGT
>CAZPTM010000035.1:0-11385 GCA_964589665.1 uncultured Limnohabitans sp.
GTCGAACTTGTTGATGGCCACGAATTCGGCAAAGTCCAGCATGTCGATTTTCTCGAGCTGGCTGGCGGCGCCGAATTCGGGCGTCATCACGTACATCGGCACATCCACATGCGGCACGATGGCGGCGTCGCCCTGGCCGATGCCGGAGGTTTCGACGATCACCAGGTCAAAACCCGCAACCTTGCAGGCGGCGACCACGTCGGGCAGGGCGGCAGAAATTTCGGAGCCGAAATCCCGCGTGGCTAAGCTGCGCATGAAGACGCGTGAGCCCTTGCTCCAGGGGCCAATCGCGTTCATACGGATCCGGTCACCCAGCAGGGCGCCACCGCTCTTGCGGCGCGAGGGGTCGATCGATATCACCGCCACGCGCAACTGGTCGTCCTGATCCAGGCGCAGGCGGCGCACCAGCTCGTCGGTCAGGCTGGATTTGCCTGCACCGCCCGTGCCGGTGATGCCGAGCACCGGCACCTTGGTTTTAGAAGCAGCCGCGCGTAAGGCCTCCACCACCTTGGCATCGGCCTTGCCGTTTTCCAAAACGGTCATCAGCTGCGCAAGTGCGCGCCAACTCATCTCGGTGTGGCCCTGAATAGCCTCGATCTGCTTGGGAGCGAGTGCGCTGAAGTCCTTGTCGGCACGCATGACCATTTCGCCGATCATGCCGGCCAGGCCCATCTTTTGCCCGTCTTCGGGGCTGTAGATGCGCACGCCGTGCTCGGCCAGCATGCGGATTTCAGCCGGCACGATCACGCCGCCGCCGCCGCCAAACACCTGGATGTTCTCGCCGCCACGTTGCTTGAGCAGCTCGACCATGTAGGTGAAGTATTCGTTGTGCCCGCCCTGGTAGCTGGACACCGCGATGCCCTGCACGTCTTCCTGCAGCGCGGCGGTAACGACCTCATCAACCGAGCGGTTGTGGCCCAAGTGGATGACTTCGGCACCCATGCTTTGCAGAATGCGGCGCATGATGCCGATGGCGGCGTCGTGCCCGTCAAACAGGCTGGCAGCGGTGACAAAACGCACCTTGTTTGTGGGGCGGTATTCGGCCAGGGCTTTGAATTCGGCGGACAGGTCGGTCATGAGAGGCTCCGGGAATTTGTCTTTACGTTTACGTAAACGTCAATTACGGCATCTTACCGTGATCACGCGCTGGTGTCACCCCGAACGGGAGTACAAGTTGCCGCTTCCATATCAGGGATAACCGGGGGGTGTACCCGTTTTTGGGAGGATTTTCCTCTGGCGGGGCTATGATTGACACGGTATAGCCCTGAACAAGTGAGCACCTCATGAGCCAACTGGTCGATCCTGAAAAGAAAAAAGCCCTTTGCGCGCGTCTGGCCCGCATCGAAGGGCAGCTGCGCGGCTTGCAGCGTCTGATTGAAAGTGATGCCGATTGCGACAAGATCGCCCAGCAAATGGCTGCTGCGCGAAAGGCGTTGGACAAATCCTTTTTCTCGATGGTCGGCTGCATGATTGAGCAAGGTGACCAGTCGGCAGACCAAGTTGCCGAAATGCTGACCAAATTTGCGTAAGGACTCGGGATGAATCCGATTCAGTTGTTTGAACCCGTATCTTGTACCTACACCTACATCCTGTTTGACGAAGATAGTCGAGAGGCGGTGTTGATCGATCCGGTTGACGAGATGCTGCAGCGCGACTTGCAGGTGCTGCGCGAGCACGGCCTCAAACTGGTTTGGACGGTAGAAACGCACGCCCATGCCGACCACATCACCAGCGCAGCCCAACTGGCCGAGCACACCGGCGCACAAATGGCCGCACCTCAAGGTTGCAACATTGGCACTGCAGGCGTACAGCTCCAGGACGGCCAGGTGTTGTCCTTCGGTCGCCATCAGCTCAAAGCTTTGCACACGCCAGGCCACACCGCGGGCAGCATGAGTTTTTATTGGGACCAGGGCGCAAAGCGCCATGCGTTCACGGGCGATACGCTGCTCATCAATGGCTGCGGGCGCACCGATTTCCAATCCGGCAGCGCATCGGCCATGTTTCATAGCCTGACCCAAGTGTTATTTGCCTTGCCTGCCGACACGGTGGTCTGGCCGGGGCACGACTACCAGGGGCGCACCCATTCGTCGATCGGTACCGAAGCGGCGACTAACGCGCGGGTGGCTGGAAAGAACCAGGCGCAGTTTGAGGAGATCATGAACAACCTGAACCTGCCCAGGCCAAAGCGCATTGACGAGGCGGTACCTGCCAACCTGACGTCCGGCCTGCGCCACGATGCAGGGGGCGAGGCCTTGATGAATGTGCGTCCTGTCCCCGGTTATGCGGGCGACGTGAGCGCACAACTGGCCTGGTCCTGGGTGCAGTCTGGCCAGGCGGTCATGGTTGATGTGCGCACCGATGCTGAGCGTGCCTGGGTCGGCTTTGTGCCGGGCGCGGAGCCGTTGGCCTGGAAACAATGGCCTGGCATGGCCATGAACCCTGAGTTTGACGATGGGTTGCGCAAGCTCGCCGCAGGGGGCAAAAAGCTGGTGTTGTTGTGCCGCAGCGGCGTACGTTCCGTTGCCGCAGCACAGCGTGCCACCGAACTGGGCCTGGAGGCCTATAACATTCTTGAAGGCTTCGAGGGCGACCCCGATGCCAACGCCCAGCGCGGTAAGCTGGGGGGCTGGCGTTTCCAAGGCCTGCCCTGGCGTCAGAACTGAGACTGCAGGCGCGCATGAGTCTGCTGGCCATCGATGTGGGCAACACCCGCCTGAAGTGGGCGCTGTATGACCGCGCGCACCCGAAAGCCACTTTGCAGGCGCATGGCGCCGAATTTCTGGAAAACATTGATCGTTTAGGTGAGGGCGTCTGGGCTGCTTTGCCAACACCAACGCACATGATTGGGTGTGTCGTGGCTGGCGATGCCATCAAGCGCCGCGTACACGAGCAAATGGATGTGTGGGATGTGACCCCCCAGTGGGTTGTGCCCAGCACGTCCGAGGCCGGACTGACCAACGGCTATGACCACCCCAGCAGGCTGGGTGCAGACCGCTGGGTGGCCATGATTGGAGCGCGTGCGCGAATGCTCGCGCAATGCCCTGAGCCGCGGCCATTGGTGGTGGTCATGGTGGGCACGGCGGTCACCGTTGAGGCCATTGATGCACAGGGTAACTTTCTGGGTGGCCTGATCCTGCCCGGGCACGGCATCATGCTGCGTGCGCTGGAGTCTGGTACGGCCGGCTTGCATGTACCCACTGGCGATGTTTGTCCCTTCCCGACCAATACCAGCGATGCCTTGACCAGTGGCGGCACCTACGCCATAGCAGGCGCCTGCGAGCGCATGGTGCAGCACTTGCGCACCCACACCGGGCAAGAACCGATGTGCATCATGACCGGCGGTGCGGGCTGGAAAATGGCGCCGAGCATGTCGATGCCTTTTGAACTGGTGGAAAACCTGATTTTTGACGGCTTGCTCACCTTGGCGCAAAGCCGCTTTGGCGATGCGGCCTGAGGGCTCGCTTCAAGCGTTGTTGCCGTAACTGCGGGTGATGGCCTGCAGGTGTTCGCGCAACTGCGGGCTGCTCAAGTGTGGCGTGAGCAGCGCCAGCACATGCTGCGCACCTTGCTGCATGGCGCGGCTGGCGCTTTCGGGCTCCAGCGCGTGGCGTGGGTCTTTGACGTATTCGTAGCTGAGCCAGTAGGTCAACAACAAGGTCATGCTGGTGGACAAGGTGTCCGCTGTGTCGGCGTCCAGTTGCAGCATACCTGAGGCGGTCATTGACGCCAGCATCCATTTGAGCGATTCGGTTTTGCGCTCGAGCACGGCGCGAAAGTGCGTTTCCAGGTGCCGGTTGCCCGCCAGCAAGTGGTTGAGGTCGCGGTACAAAAAGCGAAAGTTCCATACCTGCTCGAACAGCGAGTGCATGAAGAACCAGGCGTCTTCAATGTCCTGCACATCGGAGCCCGCCTCCAGCAGACGCAGCATGTCCACCTCGAACTGGTCGTACAGGTGGTTGATCAGCTTGTCCTTGGACGAAAAGTGGTAGTACAGGTTGCCCGGGCTGATGCCCAGCTCGGCCGAAATCAGCGTCGTCGAAACATTGGGTTCGCCAAAACGGTTGAAAAGGTCTAAGGTGACCTGGGCAATCCGCTCAGCGGTTTTGCGGGGCGCTTTCTTGGCCATGCGTCAGGCGGCTCAGGCCTTTTTGCGAGCAGCTGTTGCTGTCTTGCGTGTAGGGGCCTTTTTTGCGGCAGCCTTCGCCGCCGTTTTGGCGGGGGCCTTGGCGACTGCAGCGGGTTTGGTGGCAGATTGGAGCTGCGCTTCCAGCGCGCTGATGCGCTCTTGCATCGCGGCAATGTCGGCCATGCTGGGCATGCCCAGGCGCTGCAGCGCTTTGGCAACGCGGTCTTCAAACAGATGTTCGAGCTTGTCGATACGGCCAGAGGCCTGCTGCCCGATGTTGTGCGCCATGCTCGAGAGTTGCTCGGTGGCTTCGTGCAGGCGTTGCTGTGCCTGTTCCTGGCTTTTGCGCTGGAAGGACAGCCCATCGCTGACCAGTGCTTCAAACGCTTTGGTGCCTCGCGCCTGGGCCTGGGCCATGGCGCCCAAGCCCGCCAACCAGACTTGCTGGGGGGACATGGCAGAAGAGGCTTGGGTTTCGGTCTTGTTGCTGGGCTTGTTGGCCATGGTAATTCTCCGTGCGTGCTGCGGGCGGTAGATTGTCAATCGTTGGCTCCAATGTAACCTGCCAGGGTCGGGCTTGGCCAGCCTTCTAAAATCCATACCCATATGACTATTCTCGTTACAGGCGGCGCCGGCTTCATTGGCGCAAACTTTGTGCTCGACTGGATCGCTGGCTCCGATGAGCCCGTGGTCAACCTCGACAAGCTCACCTACGCGGGCAATCTTGAAACCCTGGCGTCGCTGCAGGGTGATCCGCGCCACATCTTCGTGCAAGGCGACATTGGCGATCGTGCCTTGGTCGAACGTTTACTGGCCGAACATAAGCCCCGCGCCGTGGTCAACTTTGCGGCCGAGAGCCATGTAGACCGCTCCATCCATGGGCCGGGTGACTTTGTACAGACCAACATTGTGGGCACCTTCAACCTGCTTGAATCGGTGCGGGGGTATTGGCAGTCTTTGCCCAAAGAGGCAGATGGCCACGCTACGCTCGCCATGACGAACTTCCGCTTTTTGCACGTCTCCACCGACGAGGTGTACGGCAGCCTGGCCAAAGACGATCCGGCCTTTGCCGAGACCAACCGTTACGAGCCAAATAGCCCCTATTCGGCCAGCAAAGCCGCGTCTGACCACCTGGTGCGCGCCTGGCACCACACCTACGGCCTGCCGGTGCTCACGACCAACTGCAGCAACAACTACGGGCCGTACCACTTTCCGGAAAAGCTGATCCCGCTCATGATCGTCAACGCCCTGGCCGGTAAAAACCTGCCCGTGTACGGCGACGGCATGCAAATTCGCGACTGGCTCTACGTCAAAGACCACTGCAGCGCCATTCGCACCGTGCTGGCCAAAGGCCAGCTGGGCGAGACCTACAACGTGGGCGGCTGGAACGAAAAGCCCAACATCGAAATCGTGAACACCGTGTGCAAGCTGCTGGACGAACTGCGCCCCAAGCAGGATGGCATCAGCTACGCCACCCAGATCACTTACGTGACCGACCGCCCTGGCCACGACCGGCGCTACGCGATTGACGCGCGAAAGCTCGAACGCGAGCTGGGCTGGAAACCCGCCGAAACCTTTGAGACTGGCATCCGCAAAACCGTCGAGTGGTACCTGGACAACCCCGAATGGGTAGCCAACGTGCAAAGCGGGGCTTACAAGGATTGGGTCAACAAACAATACGCAGGCCGCCAAGCATGAAGATGTTGCTTCTGGGTAAGAACGGCCAGGTAGGCTGGGAGCTGCAGCGTAGCCTGAGTGTGTTGGGCGAAGTCTTTGCGTTGGACCGCCACAGCACGCCAAGTGGCGACCTGAGCCAACCCGAACGCTTGGCGCAAACCGTGCGCGAGCTGCGCCCCGATGTGATCGTCAACGCAGCTGCGCACACGGCGGTAGACAAGGCCGAGAGCGAAGCCGAACTGGCCCGCACCCTGAACGCCGCGGCGCCTGCAGCGCTGGCGCAGGCTGCATTGGAAACGGGTGCCTGGCTGGTGCACTATTCCACCGACTATGTGTTCGATGGCAGCGGCAACACCCCGTGGCAAGAAAGCGATGCCACTGGTCCCCTGGGTGTGTATGGCCAGACCAAACTCGAAGGCGAACAAGCGATTGCCGCCAGCGGCTGCAAGCATTTGATTTTTCGCACCAGCTGGGTGTACGCGGCCCGTGGCGGCAACTTTGCAAAAACCATGCTGCGACTGGCGCAAGAGCGCGAGCGTCTGACGGTCATCAACGACCAGCATGGCGCGCCCACCGGTGCCGACCTGATTGCCGATGTCACGGCGCATGCGATTCGCATTGCGCAGCACAAGCCGGAACTGGCGGGCCTGTACCACCTGGTAGCAGGCGGTGAAACCACTTGGCACGGGTATGCCAGCCACGTCATTGCCCACGCCCGCGAACTGCGCCCGGACCTGGGCTGGAAAGTGAACGACATCGCACCAGTCGAGACCAGCGCTTTCCCTACGCCCGCCAAACGTCCGCAAAATTCCCGCTTGAACACCCAAAAACTGCAACAAGCATTTGGTTTGAACCTGCCACATTGGCAGCAGGGGGTGGAGCGCCTGCTGGCTGAAATTCTGTAATCTGCTTGCTGCACAATCAGCATCAAGCATCACCATTGTTGTCGACGAGAAGACCATGACCGATACCACCGCCCCCGCCGTGAAACCCGAGCAACAGGCCCACATCCTGGCTCAGGCCATGCCCTACATCCGCAAGTTCCATGGCAAGACCCTGGTCATCAAGTACGGTGGCAACGCCATGACCGACCCAGCACTGCAGCAGGCTTTTGCCGAAGATGTGGTGTTGCTCAAGCTGGTGGGCATGAACCCGGTGGTGGTTCACGGCGGTGGTCCGCAGATTGAGGGCTTGCTCTCGCGCCTGGGCAAGAAAGGTGAATTCATTCAGGGCATGCGCGTGACCGATGCCGAGACCATGGAGGTGGTCGAATGGGTGCTGGCTGGTGAAGTGCAGCAAGACATTGTTGGCATGATCAACCGCGCTGGCGGCAAGGCAGTGGGTCTGACGGGCCGTGATGGCGGCCTGATCCGCGCCAAGAAACTCCGTTTGCTTGACCATGCAGACCCCAGCAAGGAGCACGACGTGGGCCAGGTTGGCGAAATCGACAGCATCGACCCCTCCATCCTCAAGTGTTTGCAGGACGATGCCTTTATTCCCGTGGTTAGCCCCATCGGTTTTGGCGAGCACAACGAGAGTTACAACATCAATGCCGACGTGGTCGCCGCTAAGCTGGCCATGGCGCTGCAGGCCGAGAAGCTGCTCATGCTGACCAACATCCGCGGTGTGCTCGACAAGGAAGGTCAGCTGTTGACCGAGCTCACAGCCAAGCGCATTGACGAGCTGTGTGCAGACGGAACCATCAGCGGCGGCATGATCCCCAAGATCGCCGGTGCGCTGGACGCTGCCAAGAGCGGCGTGAATGCGGTGCACATCATCGACGGTCGTGTTCCACACGCCATGCTGCTCGAAGTGTTGTCCGAGCAGGCTTTTGGCACCATGATTCGCAGCCACTGAAATACCGCGCAGACATAACTACAGGGAGGAGCGCCAAATGTCAGAACAGGAAATGAACGAAGAGCAAGGCGAGGAAGCGCAAACCCCGACGCGCAAGCGCCCGCGTCCTGGCGAACGTCGGTTGCAAATTCTGCAAACCCTGGCGGGCATGCTGGAGCAGCCCGGTGCCGAACGTGTGACCACGGCTGCTCTGGCTGCCCGCATCGGCGTGAGCGAAGCGGCACTGTATCGCCACTTTGCGAGCAAGGCGCAGATGTTTGAAGGCTTGATCGACTTTATCGAGCAATCCATCATGGGGCTTATTCGCCAAGTTACTGATCGCGAACCCCAAGGCCCCCAACAAGCCAGCCGTATCGTTGCCTTGTTGGTGCAGTTTGGCGAAAAAAACCCAGGCATGACCCGTGTCATGACGGGCGATGCCTTGGTGCACGAACACGCACGCCTTCAAGAGCGGGTGAACCTGCTGTTTGACAAGATTGAAGCGCAGTTGCGCCAAAGTCTGCGCAGCAGCGATGGCCCCACGCCCACAGTGGATGCGCAGGTGACAGCCTCCTTGCTCGTCGCCTTTCTGATGGGGCGCTTGCAACGTTATGCCCGATCCGGGTTCAAGCGCCTGCCCTCTGAACAACTCGGCGATTGTCTGTCTCGATTGGTTTAAGCCGGGTCAGGCTTAGATGGCCTGGGGGTCTACATCGACTAGCCAGCGCAACACGCCTTTGTGCTGGGGTTGGTTGCGTAGTTGGTGCATCAACTGCTGCAAGGCGAACAGGGCTTGGTGTAAATGCGTTCGTGAAGGGCTTTCCAGCAGCATTTGGGCGCGCTCGACATTAGCGATGCGTTGCATGCTCATGGGCACCGGCGGGTAGAGGGTGACCGCATCCATGGCCTCAGTACTCAGGCCCCATTCGGTGGGGCGTTGCTGCAGGCTGTGTTGAGCGGCCAGCAAAAGAGCTTGCGCAACTTCCTGGGTACGGGCATCAGTGCGCAGCAAGGCCTGGTGTACAAAAGGCGGTAGTCCGGCTTGCTCACGATCGCGCAGTTCGCTTTGCGCGAAGCCAGGGTAGTCGTGTGTTTTGAGGTGGTTGAACACGGCATGGTCCGGGTGGTGGGTTTGGACCCACATTTCGGCCTGCTGGCTTTGGTCGGCATCGCGACCGGCACGCCCTGCAGCCTGCATGAGTAAGGCGAACAAGCGCTCTGGTGCCCGAAAGTCGCTGGAGAACAAGCCGTTATCCGGATTGAGTGCGGCTACCAGGGTGACGCGGCGGAAGTCGTGCCCTTTGGCAATCATCTGCGTGCCGATCAGGATGTCCACCTCACCGCTGTGCATGTGTTCCAGCTGGGTTTGCAGTTGCCCGGCGTGTTGCGTGGTGTCGGCGTCCATGCGGGCAATACGTACCTGGCGACCATCAGGGCGCTGAAGATGGCCCAGCAGTTCAGACAGATGTTCCTGCAGTTGTTCAGTCCCCAGGCCTACGGGAAGGATGTCGGGGTTGCCACATTGGGGGCATACCGTCGGCACACGTTGCGTGAGGCCACAATGGTGACAACGCAGACTGCGGTCGCTTTTGTGAAACACTCGAAATGCGCTGCACTGCTGGCAATCGCTTTTCCAGCCGCAATCTGCGCACTGCAGCACAGGTGCATAGCCTCGGCGGTTGAGCAGCAAGAGGCTTTGCTCGCCCCTGGCCAGGCGCTCTTGCAGAGCCTGCATCAGCGGTGCAGAAATGCGGGTGTTGCGCGGCTGGTGGTTCATGTCCACACGGCGAATGATGGGCATGGCACCGTGACCCACGCGAGAGGGCATGTGCAAGCGCACATAGCGTCCGCCTTCGGCAAGGGGCCGGCTTTGGTGCCAACTCTCCAGTGAGGGCGTTGCCGAGCCGAGGATGACTTTGGCGTTTTGCTGCTTGCCTCGGTAAATGGCCAGATCGCGCGCAGAGTAACGCGCGCCTTCTTGTTGTTTGTAGCTGGGGTCGTGTTCTTCGTCCACCACAATCATGCGCAACTGGGGCAGGCTTGCAAAGATGGCCATGCGCGTGCCCAGTACGATGCGGGCTATACCCTGATGCGCCAGCAGCCAGGACTTCAAGCGCTGTGCCGGCGTGAGTCCACTGTGCATGGCAACCACAGCCTCGGTACCAAAACGCGCCTGCACGCGTTCAAGCAGCTGCGGGGTCAGGTTGATCTCGGGCACCAGCAGCAGGGCTTGCGCTTTCAAATCTTCTTGTAGCGTGCGGGCGATGGCTTGCAGATACACCTCAGTCTTGCCGCTGCCTGTGTTGCCAAACAGCAGGAATGGGCCGTCTTTCTCTGCAATGGCGTTCAAGGCGAAGGTTTGTTGCTCGCTCGCTACAGGTGCATCTGCCAAAGTCACAATGGCATCTGAAGGCAAACGCTTGAGCACTCTGCCTAACTGTTCGGGGCTGAGTTTGTGCAAGCTTGGCGGCAGCGCTTGTGCGGCAACCTCACCGAGGGAGCGTTGGTAGTAGCGAGCCGCAAAATTGACCAGGTCCAGCCAATCCTGGCTCAAAGAAGGCAGCGGGAGAACATGCGTCAGTGGCCTGGTTTTACTGTTGTCTAGAGCGCAGGGCTGCTGAGTATGCACTTGTGTTACCACCCCTAACACTTCTCGGCGACCCAGCGGCACCCGTACCAAACTGCCAACTGGCAAGGTGCACGTGTGGGTGTAGGTCAGCACAGACCCGATTTGGCTGTGCGCCGGGGTCTGGACTGCAACATCGACCCAATGGCTGGACGTGTTCATGGTTTTGATGGTTCTAACTGTTTTGGGTGATTTTGGTGATCAGGTTTTTTCTTGAAAATGGACCTAAGTCATTGATTTTTCATGGCTTTGGAGGTCATCCCAAAAATCTGTGGATAACTTTGTTGAAAACCCTGGCTTGTCAACGGCAAACCCTTGCCAAATAAGCCCTTGATCAAAATGCCTATTCACGATGCAGATCTATAACCTTCAATAAAATCAAAGACTTACGCGAGATGTGGCCGACGCGTGTTGTTGTTGGCAACCTGGATTCGAGGCTCAGGGGAAGTCCCTATTTTTGTGCATAAGTCAAGCCGTTAAAGAAGAGTTTGGTGCAAAAAATAATCGTTAACGGCTTGCTTTATGTGCTAGGGCTCTTAGGCCTTCTTTCGCAAAAAACGTGAGTGGTTGTGTACGGCCTCGACCAAGGCCGAAACATGTTCTGGCGGGGTGTATTGGCTGATCCCGTGGCCCAAGTTGAAGATGTGGGTGGGGCCGCTGCTGTGGGCATCCGTGTGGGGCTGGCCAAAACTGTCGAGTACGCGGCGTGCCTGCTCGGCAATTTGCTCGGGTTGAGCAAACAGAACATTGGGGTCGATATTGCCTTGAAGCGCTTTGCCGGGGCCACCGACCTCGCCGCCGACCATGGCGCGGGCTTTGCCAAGGTTCATGGTCCAGTCCAGGCCAAGCACATCGCAGTCGAGCTCGCCCATATCGCTCAGCCATAGGCCACCACCCTTGGTAAAGACAATGCGCGGGATAACTGAACCGTCGTGGCTGCGCTTGAGCTGGGCCAGCACGCGTCGGGTATAGGCCAAGCTGAATTCCTGGAAAGCCCCGTCTGCCAATACGCCGCCCCAGCTGTCAAAAATCATCACCGCCTGGGCGCCGGCTTCAATTTGCGTGTTCAGATACAGGGCCACCGCGTCGGCATTGATCTGCAAGATGCGGTGCATCAGGT
>CAZPTM010000036.1:0-3796 GCA_964589665.1 uncultured Limnohabitans sp.
GGGATACGGGGGCTGGATGCTGAGGGTGGTCATTGGGTGGGTTCCGATTATTTGGGAGGCATCAGCGCCTCATTAATGCGCTTCTTGACAGACCGATTGCGCAGATACTTGCCGGCTTGTTGCAATGTCGTCGCAACCGGCGCCGGAACGCCAGTCATGCCAAAGGTTACCAGACTATCAAGCGCAACCTGCAGCGCGCTGGCGGTATTGCTGGTGTTGATGGCGCCAGGCGGGGCGGTGTAGATCACGCTGGATAGCTCGGCCAAGTCTCGCAGCGTTTGGGCTTGCTGCTTTCCGTATAGGGCCTCCAGCTTGCCGTCGCGGTCCATGCCTTGCACCGTGCGCTGCAACTGAGCCGGCGACAGCAAAGGATTACCAGCAGCATCGCGCTCGCTGGCAGACAGCGCCCTGCGCTTGATGTGTTCAATGCCTGCGGCCTTGAGATCTGCCCACGCCTGGCGCCCTTCCGGGCCGGCGCGCAGAAGCGTGCCACGAACCTTGTTCATCTCTTCGACGGGGGAAACCATGACCACCTTGTCGAAGACATCTTCCAGCGCAATCTGGCGTTCGCTTGTGCCTCGCTTGGTTCCGATCAGCTTCGCCGTCAGCCCAACGTTCTCAAACTCATCGGCAAACTGAGCGCGCAACCGCCTTGCATTGCGATACAGCTCGCCGCCAGCGCCCTCGGTGGCTTGGTCAATCAGAGAATTGATTTGACGGCCGAACGTCGCTTCGCGGCGATCTGTCCAGTCAGTGGCCTGATTGACAAACTGGCGCAGCGTCTCGGCGTCGTTGACGGACATTGAGCCTGGACGCAGATTCCCGGCCTCATCAGGAACAACGGCGCCCAAGCGCGTTGCTTCGCGACGGACGGCAGAAATCATCGGCACAATGCCTTCCATGCTTGACATGCCGACGAGCCCTTGAGCCAAGGGCGCCATTTGCACAGGCTCTTGCATTTCTCCAGCAGAGCGCGCGTCTGCGTATGCCTTCCTGATTTCGCGTCGCTTCACCTCGGCGCGATTGGCAACCGCGTCCGTCACGACGCGGCCGATCTCTCGGCTTTCGCGAGCAATAGGCTGTGGCAGGTCAATCAGAGCGTCAAAATTGGCAATAAAGTTGGCTGTTTGCGCCTGCACACGCTCACGCAATGGCTCGCCAATGTCTGCCAGCTTGGCTGACTCCTTTTCGAACTGCAGTTGCGTGAAGTCGCGCGTGCGTTGTCCAGCCGTCAGCCCCGTGCGGCCTTCAAATGGCACCGGCATGCTGGCCGCAATAGCCACCCGCTCGCGTTCTGGCGCCACGCCAGCAGCGCCCATTGCAGCGCGGCCCGGCGCTGCCGGCATTGGAGCTCCGCGCAGGGTAATCGGAGCGCCTGGCGTAACAGTTGCAGGCCCAGGGCCCTCAAGCGTGAACTCCAATTCGGGCACGCGCGGCGCCTGCATCGGCGCCTGAGAAACGGCGGCACCCTCCATGGTCGGCTCAATACGCTCCACAGCGGGGGCGGCTCTTGTGGCGGCCGGCGCCGCCGCCCTAGCCTCTTGGGCGCCAGCACGAATTTCGCCAGCAATCTGACGAGCGGCAGCGGCCCCCGGAACCGCTGCGGGGCCGACGATTGGAATGTATGGAGGCGCCTGCTGCAGTGCGCCGACAATGGTGCCGGCATACTCGCGCCCAAGTTCCGTGCGCGGCATATAGGTGCCTGCGGCCATGCCTTGGCGCAGCGCCTGCTCTCCAGCAACGTTGCCAGCCTCGGTGCCGAGTTGGCCTGCCAGCAGTTGACGTACAAACTCGCGCACGCCCACGTTTGCGGCCGACAACGGGCCGGTGGTTGCGCTGGTGGCCAGCAGGCCAAGCGCCTCCAATTCGCCAACAATGCGGTCCACAATGCTGGGAGATGGGGCGGCGGCCACAGGTTGCTCGGCCACGCCAATGGGGCGAGGAATTTCTCCCTGCATGGCCGCGCGTTGTTGAACCTGCGCAGGCGCCGCAACCGGGGCCGCTGCCGGCATATCAGCCCGCACCCCGCGCGAGGTTGCCAGCGAAGGTTGCATGCCGCTAGGCGCGGGCGCCGTAACGCCCTGCACGCGCGAGATTTCGCGCCGCACGGCCTCTAGGTCGGCCTGCGCTCTGGGATCGCCGGCAGCGGCTCTACGCTCTGCCTTCGCCTCCTCTTGGCGCAGGATGGATACGGCACCCTGATCGCGCCGAGCCTGGACTTCGGGAGTGACGCGCGCGGCTTCGCGGGCCGCAGTGACTGCCGCAGCCGCGGTGCGTTCGCGCTCTTGATCAACTTCGGCTTGGGTGCGCGTCGTGCCACCCAGTTGCCGCGCCAGCGCCTCGAAATCAACTGCGGTTGCCATTAGAAGCCACCTCTGCGCTTGAATTCTTCAGCCGCGGCCCGCGTTGGGAAATAGTAGGTTGCACCGTTTGGCGCCGTGATTTGGAAGCGGGTTGTTCCAGCCTCGGGGGCGATCACGCCGACATTTGGGGGTGCTTGGCGTGGTGCCGGCGCGGGTGCTGTTCCGACCTGCGGACGCCCACCGGGCAGCGGGGCCGGTGGCGGGGCGGGAGGCATTGGTGCGGGCGCGGGCGCGGGCATTGGGGCTGGCGCGCCTCTTGCTGCGGGCGCAGGAGCCGGCGCGCGACCGGGCGCTCTCGGCTCAGTTTCTGCGGCCTCGTAAAAAATGTTGCCGACGTTCAGGCCGTAGCCGCGCGCAATGCGTTCGATGCCGCTGCGCACAAGCGCCTCTTGCTGGCGTGATTGGTCGTAGAGCGATCTCGCCTGCGACGCAAACATCTTGCGCTGATCTGGGTTCAGACGCTCGCCGGTCAGCAACTTGTTGTAAATGTTGCGGATGCGGTCTGGCACGCCTGCGGCTTGTTCGGCCGTCGCAAATTCGCCTTCGCGTACCACGGACCCCGGATCAAGCATCTTCATGTAACTGAAGATCAACGCCAAGTCGCCAGCAGCCGTTTCTTCTGAGGCCAGCACGCGGCCATAGGCGGCCTTGACCTCGCCAAAGTTCTTGGTCTGGTTGTTGTACTCGGCGCGCATCTTGGCCTCAAGCTCGGGCCGCTTCTCCGGCTCAATCACGCCTTGCGCCATCTGTTCCGCTTTGGCTCTTGCGGCAGCGGCCTCTTCTCCAGATTTTCTAGCTGCAGCTTCCGATGCGGCGCGCGCAGCCTTGGCGGCCTCAATTTGCGATTGCGTCAACTGCAGTTCTGCGGCCAGGGCTTCTGGTTTGAACTTGGCCTCCAACTCCTTGATTGCCAGCTCAGGGATTGCTTTTCTTGCTTCGCTAAACCTCGTGACCAACTCTGGTCCACCGGGCCGAGCCACCACTTGGGCCAGCAGTCTGTCAGCGACGGCCCTGGGATTGATGCGAACAAGTTCGGCAGCATCTTCAAGTCGTTTGGCCCCAGCTTCGTCGTTGGCTTCACGCCGAGCCCTTGCCTGCGCCAGGACGTCGGCAATTACAAGATTGGCGTTTCCACTGGTCAGCAGGCCGTAATGTTCCATCGCATTGGTGTTGAGCCCGGTCAACTGCTCCCTGTTGAGCGTTTCAATGCCCGGATTCAACGCCTTTGCCATTTCGGGCGTCAACGTGGCACTCCACCGCAGCGCCATCGTCGGCGTCGGGTCGGCAAAATACGCCTGCCGCGCCGCCTGCTCAGCGGCAGCAGCCTCCTGCGCCTGGCGCAGCTTTTCGGCCTCGATGCGTTGCTGTTCAGCGGCCATCTGCTGCGCGAGCCTCGCAGCCTCCCGCGCCTCTTCAATCCGCGCAAACTGCTG
>CAZPTM010000036.1:3896-11322 GCA_964589665.1 uncultured Limnohabitans sp.
AACAGCGGCGAGGTTTCGATGCCCCTGACGGCAGCAGCCTGCGCCTCCGGCCCAGCAAGGCCCGCAAGAGCCCGCTGTTGCGCCAGCGCCTCGGTGCCAAGGGTCTGGTAGGGCGTGAAGCCCGTGAGCGCCTGCTCGCCCGCCGAGACGTAGGGCTTCAGGATTTCCTGCACCCGGTCGAACTGGCGGCGCTGCTCTTCGATGCCGGCCAATGCCGCACCGGCTTGCAGTTGCCCAGCCTCTTCGGCCGCGCCGGACTGCATGAACCCCGACAGCAGTTGCGTGCCGCCGAGGAGTAGGAGATCGCCCCAACCGAGTGCCATTACAGCCTCCAACAGAGAGCCGCTGGCCGCTCGGGTATCTCAGCAGCGCCAATGATACCCGATGCGCCCATTGGCGTGTCAGTCTTCGTCGCCATTCTCTTCCTCGGGCTCGTATTCCATGCCCTCTTCTTCCTCATCCTCGCGCGCCTCCCATGCTTGGCATGCGCGCAGATCGTGGCAGATAAAGTCAAACTTCTCGCAGTACCCGCGGAACCCGGCACCCACATCCCATGCGTTCCAGGGAATGCGCTCCATCTTGACCTGCATGCCGACAGAATTGTCGTAATACTCGCAGTTCGAGCACCGGCGGCGCCGCGCCTCGGATTCATCGACCTGCATGGCCTTGGCCAGCGCCATCCAGTACGGCTTGTTCGCGCCACGCTCGTTGCTTGGCTTTTCGGGGCCGAGCATCCAGTCCTCGATGACCACGCGCGTATTGGCGCGGTTTTCTGCCGGCGAGATGAAGTCATCCTCCGGGATGCCGCCAAGGATCAGCAGCGTGGGCATTTCGGCGTCCATCAGGTGATCTCCCGCCCCGATACGCGGAACGTCAGCGCCGTAGCCGCACTGGCGATGGTGCTGATGAACCCACCCGGCTCCAGCGCCTGGCCGACAAGTTCAGGGCAGAGATACGTCTCACCCGGCACGATGGTCTTGTCGTCGATGACGAGGTTGCTGTTGCCGGCAGAGCCACTGACCGTCACCAGGTTCACGCTCACCGTGCGGTTCACCGTGTCGGTGTTGGTGATCGTGGCCTTGTCGATGATGGCCTTGCAGTTGTTGGCCGTGTACTGCGTGGTCTGCGTGGCTTGCAGTTGCAGCGGCGGCACGAGGACTTTGACGGTGACGGTCATTGGACCCCCTGGATGTTGTTGCTGACGGTGAGAATGACGGACGGAATGCCCGGGTGCGGCGCCACGGCCCCAGACGCCAGTAGGCGCACGCCGAGGTCGGTTACCGAGAACATCAGTTCCACGTAGTCGTTTGGCTTGAGGTTGAAGAAGTAATTGAGCGCCAGGAACACCTCGGCATCATTGCCCTTCACGCGAACCTGCGACGCCGAATTTGTTACATCAACGCCATTCAGTCGGAACCACAGATAAAACTCCTCGTCCGTGGCCACCGTGCTATCCAGTTGGATCGAGGTTTGGAAGTTGTAAATCCCTTCCTGATCCACGATAACGTGTGAGGTCGTCGTGCCAATTCGCACGCCCTGCGACAGGTCGGTGGTGTTGAACGTGATCTCTTTGGCCGTGTTGACGGTGCTCGCCGTCTGCGTAGTCGTGTCGTAGAACGAGCCGTACCGCGCCCGCTTGAACTCACGCGGCGGCGGGGCCGTGGCCAGCAGGGCGACGGTATCGTTCAGCTTCGCCAGATCGTCCAGCGCCTGCGTGGCGCGGGCCGAGACAGCAGACACCTCCATTGCCACAGCCTGCGCGGTCTGCTTGGCTTCGGTGGCCGTTTGCAGGGCCTGCAGGGCGCGGTTGTCGGCCGCGGCATTGGCGGTGGCACCTTCCTGCTGAAGCGCCGTTAGCGTGTCCAGCGCCTCCGTGGCTTTGCGGTCGGCCACGGCGCAACACACGGCCGCAGCCTGCGCGAACTCAGCGATTTGGCCCAGCGCCTGGATGGCCTTGGCGTCGGCGTTTGCCGCCAGCGTGAACACCTCGTTCACGAAGTCCGGCGCAATGGCATCGACCGTCGCAAACAGCTTCTCGAACTGCTTGATCTGCTCGAAGTCCTTGAGGAACGTGGCGAGCTGGTCGCGCGTTAGGTTCAGGCGCTGCGTGGCCATGTCAGTACGCCAGCGCCTCGATCTGCGCCTCCAAGCGCAGGAACGACAGGTGCGCGGCCGAGGTGCCGCGGAACCGCTGCATGCGGAAGTTGCGCATCATGCCCTGCTGCCACCAGACGAGGCGCTTGGCCGCGTTGCCCGTGGTGCCGGCAGAGATGAAGCGATCCTGGCTCCACGACTGCCCGTCCAGCGAGTACGATGTGCTGATCTGCGGGTTCACGCCCAGCGGCACGCGCCCGGTGAGCGCGACAAGCTCAAGCTCGTGGACGATAGCGCCCTTGCCGCCGTTGTACAGCATGAGCGTGCCGAACTCCCAGCGTACCTGCTGGCCGTAGTGGTCGCTCGTCAGGTCGGTGGTGTAGCCCACGGCCGAGGACAGCGGATCACCGATGTTCCAGCGGTCGAAGCACCACACGAAGTTGCGCGCACGGTACGGCGCGAACCCCACGAGCGTGCTGGTCACCGTGAACCAGATTTGCTGGTTGGTGGCCTGACTCGCGGCGTAGTCGTACACCAGCGTGCGGTCAGGCAGATGCACGTACAGGTGCTGGTGGGTCTTGTCGTTGCGCGCCTCCAGCTTGGACAGCGCAAGCTGCGGCTCGGTGTAGGTCAGCAGCAACTGGTCAATTTCCTGCGTGCTGATCTTGCTGGCGTTGCCGTTGGCGCCAATGTAGATGGCTGGCGCCTCGTTGAAGCCGCCGCCAAGAAACGCGACCGCCTCTGCGAAAACGCAGCAGGCGTGGGTGCCGATGCAGCCCTTTTCGATCTGCGCGCCGTCGATGCGTTGGAACGGGAAGAAATCCCCGCCCACGTTGTCGAACACCTCGATGGTGTGCCGGTTCAGCGCATAGACCTCGTTGCGCACCTTCAGCAGCGCGTTCACGGGGTCGGGGTCAACTTCGCTGCTGCCGTACTTCAGCGGGTTGACGTCCAGCGGATTGCTCAGTTCGGTGACGATCAAGAACTCGCCGTCAGTCGTCATCCAATAGCCGTCAACCCACACGACATCGACCACGGTGCCGAGGTCGGGGTCGGTGTTCTGCGTCAGCGTGCTGGTGACTGGGTTCCAGAACCACAGGTTGCCGGCAGAGGCAATGCCCAACAGGTCGAACGAGTAGTCCAGCGTGACGAGCTTGCCGTCGTCACCTACATCGCCCAACACGGTGACGGTGCCGTTCTGCGCCACGGTGACGAGCTTGCTGCCCATCACGCGGTACAGGATGCCGTTCCACTCCACACCGCCACGATCCGTTCCCGGCCCGGTGCCGTTGGCAATCAGGCCGCCAGCGGGGCGCAAGTATTCCTGCGAGGCGCCAGACTGCGTGGGCACCGGCACCAGATTGACCGGGTAGCTCACCCGAACGTTTGGGCCGTTGTCGGTGAAGACGCCGCTGAGGATGGGAACTTGCATGTCAAGTCACCATTTGACCTTGTCAGCCCAATACGCTGCAGACATTTTGCCCTTGGCAATGTTTTGAGCGTGGCGCGCTTTGAAGGACTCGCGTCGCGCCTTATCTGACGAGGACTCTCCTTCACGCTTTGGAGAGCCACTCACGCCCTGCTGACCGAATCGTATCGTCTTGACTTGGTCTCCTGATTTGGCAACCACGACGTGCGATTTTGTCGGATGCGATGGTGTGCGCCTGGGCTTGTTGTAGCCCGTCACGCCAACTCGCTCAAGGCGCGGATCACGCGCCATCACGCAATCCTGTACCACGAGTTCGTGGCCTGGTAGAACCGCATGCGGAAAAAGTCTTCGGCCGCCAGCGTGGTCGGGTCGCCGTATGCCGCGGCGGCGCCGTTCAGGCCGAGCGTGAACGCGGTGATCTGCTGCGTGGTGGTGATCAGCAGTTCAGTGCCGTCAGGCGTGCCGGTGTTCAGCGGCAGCGTCACGGTGCCGGCAGCCAGCGTGCCGGCGGGCTGCAGCAGAATCCACTGCTGCTGCGACACGGGCGTGGGCGCGGCAATGTTGAAGCCGGTCGTCGGCGTGTACAGATTGGTCGCCAGCGTTGGCGAGGCAAACTGCCGCTGGAAGTACGTCAGCAGCGCGGACAGCGGCAGGCGTCGAGAGTCGCCGTTGTTTGGCGACCACACGGGGATTTGGTCGCCGCTGTTGGGCTGGTCGAGCAGCGGAAGCTGGTTGATCGTTGCCATGCTAGCCTCAGTAGAGTTCGAGCACGCCATCGCCGCCGACCGTCACACGGTCCACGGGCGCCGGCAGGAATGGGTCGTCGTACACGCGCCACGGCTTGTTGCCGGCGCCTGCGGGCAGCGTGCCCGGGAACTGCTGCTCAGGCGGCATGGCCGCGCGCGACAGCAGCGTGTTGTAGCCCTGCTTGGCCACCGCCAGCGTCTGCGGCATGATGCCCTTGCCGTAGCCGGCAGCAATACGCATGCCAAGGTTGGTGATGATCGCCTCGTTGGCGCTGTCGGGCACCTCTGACGGGGCGTTGATGTCGCTGTTCTGCGGGGAGCCCGGCAGCGGATAGCCGAGCCTGATGCCCTTGGCGTTCCACTCGGCCATCATGGCATCGAGCCGGCGCAGCGCGGACTCCAGTTGCTGCGGCTGCAGGTCGAAGACGTAGGCCGCCAGGCCCACCTCTTCGAAGGCAGCCTCCACAAATTGACGCTTGCTGTAGCCCATTACAGCGGCTCCTTCATGGCAGCATTGATGCGCCGCAGCAGCGTGCCGTCAGAGGTGCGGCCGTCGAACTTCACGCCTAGTTCGCGGGCTTTCTGCTCGAGTTCGGCGCGGGTCGGCGGGGCGTCGTCATCGGGCACAGGAGCCTCCGAAATCGGAGCGGCGGGCGCAGATACCTCCCCGGCCGAAAGAATCGCTCCTGCGGGCTTCTGAGGGGCTTGGAAGCGAAGCCACGGCTTGAGCTTTGCCACGCGCTTGGCCTGCGCCTTGTTCAAGCCGGCCATGAACGCGGGTTCGCCCGCTGCGGCAATAGCCTCCAGCGGCGTGGCGTGGTAGTCCTGCGCCAGGTGCGCGTCGTACTCCTCGATGGAGTTGACGACCACGTAGCCATACCGGCCGCCGCTGCTGTGGCGGTGCGGCCCGGGGGCGCGGTAGACGAAGCGCGGGAATTCCATGCGTCAGGCTTTCTTGCGGGGCTTTGCTGTCTTGGCCGATTCGCGGAATGCCTCGGCCGTGGGCGCGCCCTTCGCGCCAGGCTTGCGCATTTTCTCACCACTTCCGGCAGCAATGCGCGCCCGCTTGGCATTGATATTGGCGTATAGGCCTGGCTTCGCCTTCACTTCACGCCCCGCTTCATCGGCGCAGGCCCCGGGCCTTTGCTCGGCTTGCCGGCCTTCTTGGCGGCGGTGCGGGCGGTGTTCAGCGCCACGGCTACGGCTTGCTTCTGCGGCATTCCGGCCTTCATCTCCTTGGAGATGTTGGAGCTGATCGACTTCTGGGAGTAACCCTTCTTCAGCGGCATGTGATTGCTCCTGTAAAAACGCGGGCGGTAGTCTCAGACCGCCGCCCGCGTTACTGGTGCCATGCTCTATCAGCTTGCGATGCGATAGATCGTGTAGGTAGCGGCCGCAGTCTTGCGAACGCGGAACTGGCCCGAACTGGTGGTGCCGACAACCATGTTGCCAACGAGCGTGCAGCCCGCAACACCACCGCCCACAGAGATGGTGAAGGTGTTGCTGGCGCCCGTGTTGATCACAGAGAAGTCGAAGCTGTCATTGACGGCAAGTTGCGTCGCCGCATCCAGCACAGTGCCGGTCGGAGGCGTGGCAACCACAGCCGCCGTCGTGACGGACGTCACCAAGCCACCGAGCATCATGGCCGCCGTCAGATCGCCCGTGGCATCCAGTGCAGTCGGAGCGACCTGAACCTGCCAGTCGCCGCCCTCGCCAACGGTGGCGGCCGTGCCAACGTCGTACAGCACCGGGAAGGCGCCAGCATTGACGACGACGGTGGCGCCGTTGGCAAAGGCCGACGAAGTGTAGTTGCCGCTGGTGACGGTGGCCAGCAGATCGAGTTGATCCGGGTAGTTGGGGAAACCTACCTGCTGGAAGACCTGCGCTTCGCCCTGCGTGCGAATAGCAATCTTCTGGCCGGCGGTCAGCGTGATGGTGGCGCTGCCTTGCGCCGCGATGGTGAGATAGGACACGGTGAAACTCCTTGAAGCTGGTTGCGACACGGGCCGGTGTTACCCGGCCCGCTTCGTCATCAGGTCTGACCGAACAGCAGGATGCCGGACATCTCAGGCTGCTTGTTGACCACGCCGAACAGGGTGTCAAGGCGGTACTTCGTCTTCATCGTGTTGACGTCGTACTGCTTCTGCATCACCAGCTCAATGCCTTGGTCGGTCGAAGCCCGCATCACGGCAGCACCAGCATCCGTGGGCACCGCGTAGCGGCCCGGCAGGATTTCTAGCGCATCGCGCTGCCAGAAGCAGTTGACCGGCGCCGCAGCAACGTTCAGGCGGTCGATGGTGGCCGAGGCATTCGGCGTCACGACGCAGTTCTGGTACTGAGCTTCGGCGTCAGTGCCGCCTTGGTTGCTGATGATCGGGGGCGTGATCACACTGGTGGTGGCCGTCAGTCGCTGAACGATGCGGAACGTCTTGAGCGCGCCCGTATCACCCTTGGTGATGTGATGGACAGCGTTCACGCCGCTGATCGTGATGGCGTCGCCGGCAGCCAGTTCCGTCGTCACCGAGGAGTGGGTGATGACCTGGAATCGGTTGTCAACGTTCGCCGTCTCGCCGGTGGCCGCCGTGCTGGTGGCCTGTGGCACCCAGTAGTTCGACGCCGAGGCACGGGTGTCGATGGTCGGATCAGAGCCGCCGGCAGCGCGGATGCGGTTGGCATAGTCGAACTTGTAGGTCTGGAACCCAGCCACAGTGCCGACAAAGCCGCGACGATACGCCTCATCGCTGATCTGATTGCCGAACGAGCGCGTCGCCACCGCCAGGTTGCCGGCCATGCCGTTGTAATCGCGGCTGGACAGCGCCAAGTAGCGGTCGAACGCCTGAACGCCCTGCTCGTTCATGATCGTGTCGCACAGGGCCACATCGTCGTAGTCGCCAGCAGCGCCGCCGACAGTCACGACCAGAGAGCCCTGATTCGCGGCCACGTTCATGATGGCCAGGTTGATGTCCGAGGCGAGCTTCTGCTTGGCGGCGTCACCGAGACGGCCTTCTTGCAGCGCATCACGCAGCTCAAGCGAATCCATGATCCAAGGCACGGACTTTTGGAAGCCCAGCGTAGCCGGCACGGAAAGCTGCGTGAAGGCGGTGAAGTTCAGCGTCTGGTCCATGCCGCTGAACGATTGCGCGATGTACGGCTGCGG
>CAZPTM010000037.1:0-10914 GCA_964589665.1 uncultured Limnohabitans sp.
TGTACGTCATGGTGCGAGGGCGTTGGTGGACTCGGATTCGGGGGCGAGGGCGTTGGTCATTTGCCGCGACACCTCACCCATCGCGGGCGCAACAGCGGCGCGGACAGCAGTTGTCGGGCGCCAAGTCGATTCATCGGCAACCATGCGCAGCAGCTTCTTGCGCTCCTGCTCGGGCAACCCGTCAAGCAAGTCCAACATGCCTTGGTTGGACTCCGCGGCCTTGCGCAGCAGGTCGATGGTGCGCTTGTTGAGACGTTTCTCCACGTCGGCCAGTCGCATGTTGGTTGCCGTGATGGCAGGGCTGAACCAGTTGGGTAGACGCAGTTTGGCGCGGTTGGCCTCTAGGATGTCAGCCAGATCGGCCTTACCACCCGCAGCCTTCTCGGCGGCCAGTTTGTCAAGCTCAATGCGCTTGGCCACTTTGTCCAGCGTGGGCATTTCGGCCGACATCTCCTTAAAGATGCTGAAACGACCAGGACCGAAAATCGCTTCCACCGCGTCGGGGTTGTTGCCCCGAACCAGTCGGACGTACTCTTGCGGGCTGTTTCGAAACATCGCCAGCGCCTGCGCCGCCATCTGCTTGCGCGCGATGACATCCATGCCCTGTGAGTAGGTGTCGAGGTACTGTTTCCAACCCGTACCACCCGCACGCTCAATTGCGCTGTCGATCAACGGGCGGAACTTGTCCAGCACGGCCGCGGTGACCTTGGAGGCCGCCTTTGGATCGTTCTGGTTCAGCACGTCGCGCACGCGCTGCGCCACGCCTTCCTTACGCAGTGTGTAGAGGTCGTGCGCGTCGATGACACCGCCGTTGCGTCGCGCCAAATTGGCGAGATCGTCTCGCAGCATGGTCATCACTCGGGTCACATCAACACTGGCCCGAATACCAGGTGTGTCCAACGTCGTGTTCAAAGACTGGACAATCGGGTCGATGTTGAGCGGGCGTAGACCGTATGCCTCAAGACTACCGATCTGACGGTCAATGAAGTCGCGCTCGGCGCGGCGCTGACGGGCGATTTCCGTGAAGGTGTCGGAAGTTTCTTGCCACTGGTTTGCCGCTGCGGCCTGCGTGCGCGCCGCTTGTCGAGCACTGACTGCGGGGATTTGTCCGGGCTCGACGCGCTGCAACTGTTGCGCTGCCGCCTCGGTGCGCTGCGCTGCCTCTGTGCCAGTGCGGCCGGCCTGCTGAAGCGCCGACACCATCGACGCTTGCTTTTGAGCCGAGCGGGGTGCGAGTGAGTTCAGCACGCGCTGCGCCTCGTTGGCGGCCGCAAGCTCAACTTCACGCATCGGCGTCGTGACTGCGGTCAAACCACGCTTCGCGGCCTCGGCAGTTTCTCGCGCAGCGGTTGCCGAAGTGCCGCCCGCCAGCGCGCCAAGTTGCTGCTCTCCCAGCGCACGCTGACGACGCGCAACATCAGCGGCAAAGTCGGTAGGTTCAAATGCAGCGAGCGCCGCCCAAGCCTGGCGGGGGGATGCCGCGGTTGCCTGAGTGGGCAGAAGATCAGTGCCCCCCGCTTGCAGCGCTGCGCGGATATCACCGATGTCAACTCCTGCCGCCTGTCGGGCGATGTTTGTTGCTCGACGTTCGGCCATTGTTGCGATTGGTGTTGCAAGTTGCTTGGCGCCGCGCAACACAGCGCCCGCCCCGCGGCCAATCAGTTCACCTGTCACTGCTTCTTCAGTGGCGGCAAGCATGTCGGGGCGCTGCTGTTGCAGTAGTTCGGACACACCTCTTGTGCCGACAAACCCCGCAATACCACCACCCAATGCGCCGACAGCGGACCCCACCGGACCCAATGGCGCAAGTGCGGCCGCGCCCATTTTGGCGCCCGTTGCAGTCCCAACCATTTCAGCAGACGGTTGCGTGACGCGGGTGAGCAAACCGACCTGTTTGCCACCAGCTTCCGCCGCGCGCCGCCCTAGCGGCACCTCTGCTGCTGGCGGTGCTTGGTAGGGGCCTGCGCCGGGGATTTGACCGGGCGGCGGTCCGCCGATGCGTTGTGAGTACCCCATCAACTCCGCGTCCGACAGTGGCCTGTCGGACTCGATGTCGTAAGTCTTACCGCCGATTTCCAGTGTGTACTTTGGCATCACGGCCTCTCGGTCACAAAGACTCCGGGGGCGATTTCGCGGCGACGAGGTGTGGTGGGAGCGGCTGCGGGCGCGGCGGGTTGAGCGGCCGCGGGTTTCTTGACCGAACCACCACGATCACGTTCAACCTGATCGCGCACGCTGCCCAGAACAGCGTCAAGTTGACCCAGCGTTTCGCGCACGGTTTCAATCGACTGCTGCGGATTGGTCAGCGAGTTCAGCCACGTTTGCAATTCCACGTTGCTGTTCATCTGGCTCGCGGTGGCACCTGTTGCATTCTTGACGTGCATCAGCAGGCGCTGGCGAGCATTGGCGATATTGTCGCGCAGCGTCTGAGCTTGAGTGCCAAGAGCGCGCTCTGTTTCTTGCCCAACTCCTGACGCACGAGCGTAGGCCGCTATATTTGCCGCCGCAGGTCGCCCGGGGCTAACCATTGCGCCAATTTTTGCAAGTTGCTCGTAATACCCGAGTTGGTTGGTTAGGTCTTGAGACAACTTTTCTCGGGCGTCTTGTTGGACAGCAGCCTTTACCTGCTGCGCGGGGGTGCCTACTGCTGCCGCACCTCCCGGCGCAGCAGCGCCCTTTGCCGCTCGCGCAGCCGCAGGGCCGCCTGGAATCGGCTCAAGGTTGCCGCCATCGGTAAACCGATAGCCGACGGGTGGCTTTGGAGCCGCGGGAGCCGGAGGCACAGCACCCGGCGCGGGCGCCCGGCTCGGCAGCGCATCGGGCATCCTGAACTGGCCAGTCTCAACATCGAACGGTCCGTATGGCGTGCTCATGTAGCGTGAGCGACCCATCGCGGCTTCAACTTGATCTTTGAGGCCCATGCCTTGCTTGGCGATGGCTTTGACCGTAGCCTCGTCGTACTCTTGCGGCAAACTGGCGCCAAACTGCGGGTTGACGCGCGTCAGGTAGTCACGGACGGCAGGGTACGTTTGCGGTGTGGCTGCAAATAAACTTTTCGACGCCAGATCGACCGTTTTCAGTTGACGGTCAAGCTCGAACATCTCGCGCCGTCGCGCCTCTTCCACCTCCTGCGTGCGGCGCAGCGCGTTTCGATCTTCCCGCTGCGCCAGCATGTTCTCGCGCTGCGCGGCCATCTGCTCCATCTGCGCCTGGCGCAGCAGGTTGCGGTCGGCTTGCGCCTCTTCGCGCTCACCTCGTGCGATTGCGCGCTCGCGCCCGCGCAAAAACGCGCCACCCGGGTCAATGGCCAAGAGAGGACTGTAGTCGAGAGCCATTGCTGCTCCTTACGCGGGGCCGTAGTAGTCGGGTTCCACCGGCACCCCGACGCGGGTTTCAACGGGCGCTGGTGATTGGAAACGCGGGCGGCCGAAGTAGTCACCAGCGATGTCGCTCAGTCGATTGAGCGCTTGCCCGTAGATGCTGCCACGAGCGATTTGTCCGCCCGCCATCGCACCACCGAGATCAGCGTAACCGCGACCCATGCGCTCACCGTACCGCTCACCCAAGCCTGTCAGCACACCGGCCGCCGCAGGACCGACGTTGGCGAGTTGCGCCAGCCGGTTGTACGCCGAGCCGAACTCTTGCGACGCGAGGTCTTGCCCGTACCGCTGCGCCCCTCGAAGCATGTTGCCCGAGAGCAGACCGCCACGCGCCGCAGCGCCGCGCTCCAGCGCCTTCATGCCCTCGGACAGTCGGAAGCCGTAGCCCGGGTCCATCTGGAGGAACTGCTGCGCCGCCTCCGGGCCGCCCGTCATCAGGCTGCGCAGGCGGTTGTAATCCTCGGTGCCACCTGTGAGGAAAGGTTGCTGACGCTGCACGCCCTCCTCGTACATGCGCTGCTGAAATTCCAGCCCACGTTGCTGCTGATCGACTTGAGTCTGTGTAGCCTTTTCAGCACTGCGGCCAGCCATGCGAGCGCCGATCAGCGTAGCCGCGGCGGGGATGAGGAATTGAAACATCAGGTCACCTCACGGCCGCTGGCGCGGATGTTGATGCCGGTTGCGTTGCTGGCGATGGTCGAGATGAACCCACCCGGGGCCAGCGCCGCGCCGACCAGCTCGGGAAAAGTGTACGTCTCATTCGGCTGGATGGTGCGCGATGCGACGATCTTGTTCTGGTTGCCCACCGTGTCGCCGCTGGTGACGAGGTTGACCGTGATCGACCTTGCCACCGTGTCGTAGTTCGTCGCGGTGAACTTATCGATGATGGCCGTCACGCCGCTGGGCGCGGTGTACTGCGTCGTGTCAGACGCAACCGCAATCTTGGCGGGAATGAGGACTCTGACGGTGACGCTCATGCGACCCCCTTGAACAATTCTAGCGCAGCCCAGGCCACGAACCCAGGCGCAGCGGTTGCCACGGCATCCCAGGGGTCAACTGTGCCCTCCTTGCGCCACCACTGCTGCGCCTCGTAGAACACGCCGAAAGCCGTGGTCATCAGTGCGAGTGCCGCGCCCAGGTTGTGCCGCGCCAGTTCGATCACGACGAGCGTGACAAGGACAGCGCCGACGCCCATCGCAACGTGGAGAAGTTTGTCCTTGGGAATCATGGTCCAGCATCCCTCCACGAACCGCCGCTGTAGAAGTACAGCTTGTTGTTCGTCGTGTTGATGACAATTGGCGCCAAGCCGGTATGCGACGTAGGCGTGCCGGTCGGCGTGCCGGCGCAGGTCGGCACGTACAAGAACCCGTCCGTAGCCGTCGTCGCCAGCGCAGCCGGCGCGCCCGCCAGCACGCTGCCCAGCCCCGTCCCGGCCAGCCGCCGCGTCTCGACGTTGCTGCCGTTGCTGGTGAGGATTTCCCAACCGGCGTTAACGTTGTCGGGCGCAACCAGCGACAACCGAGGCACACCACCGGAGTCGGTGCGCAGGCGCAACGCCTTGGTGATGTACTGCTCGTTGCCGCTGCCATCCATGCTATACAGCGTTACGCCGCCGTCGCGGTTGTTGCCGAAGGCCGTGGACTTGAAGCGCAATTGACGGTCCAGCGCCACGGGCGTGTAGCCACTGAACGAGTTGGCGGCCGTCATGGCCGCGGACAGGAAGTTGGTCTGGTTGCCGTCCCACGCCGCGTCGGCCATCATGCCCAGCGTGTAGTAACGGTTGTCGCCGCTCCACAGCCGAATCTGCTTGGGCGTGCCAAAGTCCGCAAGCTGCACCGTGCGGTCGGTGCGCGCTTGGTAGTTGTAGACCCAGAACGGCCCAGATGTCGCCGGCGTGTTGACGGTTGGCACAACATCAAAGATGTTCTGCCCGGCGTAGACGTTGTTTTCGGTGATGTAGCTGTCAATGGTCGCGGTGAACGGCACGTTGTACGTGCTGCTGGTGCCGCGGAACAGGTACAGGTTGCCGGTCTGGTCGGTCGCCGTCGTGACCGTACCTTGGCTGACGCCGCCCACCAGAATGTTTTCGCCCGGCGTAAAGTTAACGCCGTTTGTCATGTAGTAGGTCACGGTCGTGCCGGCCCCGGTGCCGGTCGTGCGGACAGTGCCCGTCGCGCCGCTGGACGCGCCCGTGATCGTGACGCCTACGCCAATCGTGCCGGTGACGTTGGCGACGATCTGGTTATACGTCTTGAAGTTATTGACCACAAACTTCAGCGTGGCGATGTTAGCGGTCACATCGCTAAAATGCACAATGGACACGAGCTGGTTCGGCGCGACCTCGTAGTCAGCAGATTCACAGGTCAGCACGCCAAACCAGCCGCTGCTTGTTTGCGCAAACAGAAACGGGCCTTTGATGTGATCGGCGTACAGCGACTGCCACTGGAACATGGCGCAGGCGTTGAAATAGAAGCCCTTGCTGTTGGGCTGCTCCGCTCCGTTGGTTTGAAGCGCCCAGCAATTCGTCAGCACCACGTTTGTGTTGGCGCCCGCGCTGCTGTCGCAGTCGTAACGGATGCTGTACTCCGCGCAGTCATTGCCAATAAAATTCTGAATCTGCCCGACAAAAGCGTAAGAGCCCGTCGTAGAGGGGCACGCGATGCCGTCGCAGGCATTGGAAACCTGCACGGTGTCGATCTCAAAATCGTATGAAAACGATCCGTTGGCAAGCCGAATGCCGATTGCGGAGGTATCCGACGAGGTTTGTTGCGTCGCAAAACGCAGCACGCAGTTCTTGATCGCCCAGCTTTGCGCGATGACGCCCGCAGGCGGCGAGATGATGGGAGTGTTGTTGGTGTACTGCTTGACCGTGGCGCCAGCAAAGTCGATCTTGACGTTGGACTTGATCAGAAGCGCGCCCGTGATGCGGTACGTCAGTCCGGGCTTGCCCATCAAGATGCCGCCACCAGCAGCAGCCACCGCGTCGATGGCGGCCTGCATCTCGGCGGTGTCGTCGTTGGTGTCGTCGCCCTTGGCGCCAAAGTCTTGGAACGAGTAGATGTCGCGCAGCTTGGCCTCAACCGTGCGCTTTTGCGCGCCAACACCGGCCTGCTCGAACCCGATGAACTCCGCGCCGGCCGAGCCCGACAGCACGCTGGAGTCCACGATGCCGCCCAGATCGTCCCAGGTGCGCACTGGCACACCAAGCGAAGTCTGCACGACGAACTTGTACGCCGAGGTCTCCGTCAGCCAGATTTCGCTCGGCGTGCGCCCGGCGCTGTCCAACACAATGGGGTTGGCGTTGGCCGTCAACCCGGAGCTGTCGGTGTAAGTGGTCAGCGGCGTGGTCGTGCCAGCCTGGTAGGTGTAGATCAGACCGCCAACAAGCGGGTTGCCGTTGTTGTCAAAGAACTGCCAGCCGGCGCCGCCGAGAGGAGAAAGAAAGACGGCCATTACTGGACTCCTTCGATGCCGTTGTTCACGGTCAGGATGATAGAGGGGATCGCGGGCACCGGGGGCGCTGCGGCAGCGTAGAGAATCTGCACGCCAAGATCGGTTGCGCTGAACATCAGTTCAACATAATCGCCGGCCTTGAGGTCAAGAAAGAAGTTCAGCGACAGGATCAGTTCGGCGTTGTTGCCTTTCAGCCGCACAGTAGACGCTGAATTTGCTACATCAGTGCCGTTCTTGGCGAACCACAGATTAAAACGCTCGTCAGTGGAGACCGTGCTGTCAAGCTGCAGCGATGTCTGAAAATCGTACACGCCTTCTGTATCGACATAAATGCGTGACGTTGGCGAGCCGATGTAGACGCCTTGGCTGAGATCGGTCGTGTTGAATGTGATGGCTTTGGCCGTGTTGATCGTCGTGGCCGTCTGCGTCGTCGTGTCGTAGAACGATCCGTAACGCGCGCGTTTGGCCGGCACCCGGGGCGGCGCCAGCGCCAGCCCTTGTACGGCGGTCTGCAAGGCGGCAATCTCTGACTGCGCTACGCCTAGTTGGGTGGCCAGTTGCGTGGCTTGTTGCAGCGCGTCATAAGGTATGATCTCCTGCGCAGGGCCTTTTTGCAGGTCCAATACGGTCAAATCGGTTTGTCCAGCGCCGGTTAACTGGAACAGCGTCAGAAAGAACCGATACCACTCGCGCGAAATCAGCCCCGTCCGTTCGTCAAGAAACGGGACGCGGGGCGCGGTGATGTTGGTCAGCGTGTCAGGCATCGGTCGGGCTGATTTGCAGTTCCGCGCCCATGATGGCAATCTTGACCGGATCAGTACCACTGATCTCGTACACACGGTCGCGCAGTTTCGTCGTCATGCCCAGCCGACGCCAGATCGTGCGGTAACCATACTGGCCGACGCGCCCCATCGAACGCCAGTGCTCGTTTGACCAAGTGTGACCGCCATCGTCGCTCCAGCGCAGCATGACCTGCGGATCGGCGCCCGGCACAACGTCGGACGATACTTCCATGAAGTCGCCCGACTCGGTGACGAGGAAATCATTGTTTTCAGTCAACAGCAGACCGTAGAACTCGCTTGCCGCAATACCGTTCAGACCGACGCCCGTCTCCGCGTCCAGTTGCAGCGCGTGGTGCGCCGTGCGCTTGAGGTTGTTCTGACCGGGCGGCAACGCCCGCCATGACCGCAGCCATTTTTGCGTGGCGCTGTCGTCGGTGTAGGTGTCCAAATCAAAGGCGTACAGCAGCCCCTGCTGGTAGTCGCCCACGACGATCTCGCCGTTGAACGCCATCTGGCAGTTGCTGCGGTGCCGGCGCTGGTTGTCGGGCCCGCTGGCGCGCTCGTGCCACGCCTGCGTCGCCACGTCGTACACCCAGGTTTTGTTTGCTGTGGGGAACGTCAGGACGTAGAACGAGTGGCCGTCTTGCTGGTAGGTGTACGCAATCGCGTCAGAAATGACGGGGTAGCTTTGGATGGCGAACTCAACGGCGTGGGTGCTGACGCGCTGGCCGGTGTAGCCGTTGGAGCGGTAGACGATCCCCTTGCCTCGGGCATCGGTGCCCAGCCAAAACAGCCCGTTGTCGAGTTTGGCGACCGAGTACGTCGCAGCGCAGCCAATCTCATTGAACGCCCCTTGGATTCGTTCAAATGGAAAGCCGTCTGGCTTGGCCGCGTTGTACCAGACCTCAACGCTGTTGGTGCCAAACACCCACAGCTCGCGGTGGTCCACGATGATGCTGACCACACCGTCGGGCGAACCTTCGGCGCTGGCCGTCTCGTCCGCGTTAATCTGTGTGCCGTCCAGCAGCTCGGTCACCCACAGCCGTTGGCTGTTGGGCTCGTTGAACACAAAAAAGCCGTCGAGGAAGCCGACCGTAACAGCACCAGGAAAGTCCGGGTCGGTGATCTGCCCGAACACATTGGTGGCCGAGTTGTAGATGTAGCTCGGCCCGTTACATGCAACGAACAGTTGCGTGCCGTTGTCGACCATGCTGACAGGCGTGTCGCCGCTGACGGCGCCGAGCAGCGTGGCGTTGTAGCCGCTGTCAATCTTGAACAGTTGCGTACCGCTGACGACGTAGCCGTAGCCGCCGAACGCCCACAGTCCGCGAATCGGGCCGTTGCCGATAGCTGCAAGTCTGCGCAGGCCGGGACAGCGTTGCAGGTACGCCGCCTCTTTGCCTTCGATCAGCACCTCGGGGTAAAGGTTGACCATCCGCGCCGCAGCCGCGTTGGGGCTGCGAACGACGTAGGACTGACCGAGGATTGGGGTCTTCACTGTTCCGCTTGCGCTTGCTGGGTAGCCACAACCGCTTCGGCCTGCCCTTTGATCTTCATCATCAACGGGTACGCGCCCGACGAAGTGGGCAGATTCCCGAGCACGCCGAGGATGGCGTGGACCTCCTCAAGCGTCAGGCTGAGTTGAATGCCGGTGTTCATGCGTTTGCGATAGTGGTAACGGTGCCGCTGCTGCCGCGGTACTTCAGCGCGCCAGCCTCGACGTACAGCACGCCGCCATTCGTCGGGTTGCCCGTTGGGATCGCGGCGGCGTTGCCGATGCCAATCACGCCGTTGGACGACGCGCCGAATGACGCGGTATTAAGGCCGACGTTGGCGGAGAAATACGAGTTGCCTGCGGCCACGTACACCGCCCACGGGTTCGTGATCGTGACGTTGCTGCCCGCACTAGGCGCGCCATGAACGTAGATCGTCGAGGCATTGGTGTAGGTGACGCTTGCGTTGGCAGCCGCGATGCCTTTGGCGCCAAAGCTGCTGACCGTGCCGTGCGCCACCGTACCGCTGCCAGCGGTGGTGTTGTCGACGTAGGTGTTACCGCTGCGGATGTAGAGGTCTGCCGGCGCGGTGGTGGTCAGTGCAGGGCCGTTGAGATTGACGGCGTTCCCGAACTCCAGCCGGCCGTTCGACTCAACACGCCCCACCTCGGTCGTGGATGTACCACCGACCGGGGTAATGGTGAACGCCATAAACGTGCCCTGCGCAGAGTTCGTCCAGGCTTCGGCCGCATACATCGTGAACTGCGCTCGGACCGCGGTGCTGTAGGCAGACGCGCCATAACCGGAAGCCGTCAAAGCGCCGATTGTGTTGTTGAGCGCAAGTGCCGTTGGAGACGCTGCGGTGCCGTTGGCTCGACGAAAATCAAGCAGCGTGCCTGCGCCATAGCCAGCAATCAGTTGTCGTGTAGCAGATGCATCGGCACCATGCGAAGCGATGACCGTAGCACCGCCAGTAAGCGTTTGTCCTGTAACAGCCGCAGCGTTCCCTGATGCCACCAAACTGGTAGCCGTAGCCGCGCCGAGCGCAGGAGTCACAAGCGTCGGGCTCGTAGCAAACACCAGCGCACCAGAGCCCGTCTCGCCCGTCACAGCAGCAGCGAGGTTGGCACTTGATGGCGTAGCAAGCCAGGTCGCAACGCCCGCGCCAAGCGAAGTAAGGCCCGTACCGCCGTTGGCAACTGGCAGCGTGCCCGTCACGCCCGTCGTGAGCGGCAAGCCGGTGCAGTTTGTCAGCGTGCCTGATGCCGGCGTGCCGAGAACAGGAGCAGACAGCGTGGGCCCCGTAGCCCGCACCACATTGCCCGTGCCGGTGGTGGCCTGCGAAACCAGCTTCTTGTTCGCGTCGGTCAGCACCGCCTGGCTGGCGGTCAAGTTTGACACCGTAACGTCAGACGCGCTGACCGCCCGCCCAGCCGTCAGGTTGGCGACAGTTACCTGCTCGGTGACGCCGCCCTGCACCACCGGCACAAGCTCGGTGCCGGCCAGCGGTGTGCTGGCGGCTGGCAGTTCGCTGATCTTGACGTTTGGCATGATTAGTATGATCCAGAGTACACATTGAAGCGTTGGCGAGTCGCAATCAGCGAGTACGGCATTGACATCACATCGTCGGGGTTGTTGATGCGCTTCAAGTTGCGCTTGCTGGTCATGGCGATGCGGCGCACCTGGGGCGGCGGCTCAACGCCGAACTCGTTGGCGATCTCGCAGGCCAGGTTGTACTTGAACGCACGCAAGTAGCCGGGCGGGAAGGACAGCGTGGTGTTGAGCGTGGCGGCGTTGGTCAACTCC
>CAZPTM010000038.1:0-10807 GCA_964589665.1 uncultured Limnohabitans sp.
AGCAGTCTTGAAGGCGTTTTGCATGACCTTCTCGTTCGGCAGCATGAAGGCGTCTACGCCGCCACGTGGGGCGCGTTCCGTAATCAGCAGTGGCAAGGACTGCTCATACACTTGGCGGTAATCGTCGACCACCATCTTGAGGTTCGTGTAGTCGCGGTTGATCCGTGGCACGTGGCCCAAGATCAATCCTTCCATGTCCTTCAGCACAGCTTCACCGGTGTCCAAGTGACGTTGTGCGTCAGTCAAGCGCGACCGACCACGCTTCAAGGCGTTGTTGTAGCGCATCAAGGAATCATTCCGAAAGCGCATGGCCGCCTCGAGGTAGTCCAAGCCTTCTGGGAGGTTGATGTTGATGGCTGTGTTCTCCATGGCGATACGCTGTGCATCGTCCATGATTTGGTCCGGATTGAAGCGGATGTTCTTGCCCGGAATTCCGCTTGGGATCGACAAGAAACCCTCGGCATCCTTTGCCGAAGCAATATCCATCAAAGAAACGCCACGGCGTCCACTCTTTTTGGCGGGGCCCTCAACAGCCATGCGCATGGCACTGCGCAGCGCACCCTGCATGTCCGGAGCCAAGTTCAGTCCCATATCACTCAGCTGCTGCGTCAAGGTCTGATCCAACAACTGGTTGACCATCTGTTTTTCAAGCTTGGTACGCTGGATCTGCTGGGACTCAACAAAGCGCTGCAGTTGCTGGATTGGCTCCGGCACATAGCGGCGCATGGATGGTCGCTCAGGGGTGTACTTTTCGATCAGCTTGCTGGCAGCCTCTTCCATGTCCACGGCGGGGAAGATCGACTTACCATTTTCGCGTGTAGGAAGCGGAGTCCCATCAGGAGCAGTTGCTTGCTTCATCCCCATGCGGCTCAGGATCTTCTGACGCATCTGGTTGTCCATCTCCATGCCCGCATAGATGATTCCACGCAGCTCGTCGTTGATCATGTCCATGTCCATCGGACCATAGGCTTGGGACAAGCGCTCGAGTTCGGCATCGGTAAGCTGCTGTTTCTGGCTCAGGATGGACTGGAAGAAGTCATTGCGCTCTTGCTGTAGACCAAGAAATGCCTCGCGCACGGTAGTATCAGCGTCTGGGGCCATCTGATCAAACAGCTCTGCAAGCTTGCGCTGGTTTTCGTTGACGCGCTTGTAGTGCGCAGCGATGTCTTTTGGCCCCATGCCCTCGAGCAGGGCTTTCTTTTCGGCCAGCAAAGGAGCATACAGAGATTCTTCGGCCACATCGAACTGGAAACCAGCATCTGCAATGCGCGGATCATCCAGCGCATCTTTCAGCATCTGCAGTGCTTTCTGCGCTTCGGGGCTTTCGTTGATTGGGCCAAAAACTTTTTCAAGCTTTCGCTCAGCATTACGCATCAGAAGCTTGGGGACGATCTTCATGCCCGGAAGCTTCCAGTACTTGGGAAGATCCTGCGCCACTTCAGCTTCAACTTCTGGAAGACCAGCAGAAAATGCCTGCCACTTCTTTGCGGCAAATTTACCCGCGGCAACAGTGGGGGACAAGGACACGGCCAAAGGCAAACCAATAAATGCCCCGGCGGGCAAGAGCTCTTTGTACAGGGCTTTGTTGGGGTTGCTGTCGTCTACGTTCTCTTCAACAGCTTGGCGCAGGCCCTCGTAGCCCGCGTTGAAAGCGATGTCCATTCCGACAGCCAGCTTCGGATTTTTCTGGGCAAAGTTGATCGTCTCGCGGGCGATGTTCTTTAGTGTGCCCTCACCTGCGGCCAAGGCAGGCTTGACCATGGGGGTGAAACGAGCCACACCGGCCACCAAACCGGTGATAGGCATGCCAGCACCAACACCTTCGCCAATTGCGCGTGCATAACGCTCAGCAGAGTCACGCCCGGGGTGTTCCCCGGCGTTAAAGATCTTGGTCAGGGTGGCCATTTTGTCCTTGTCGTAACGAAGACCGACAAGACCTGCCAGACCATCAAGGCCGTGGCCGATTGCCTGAACACCAGCGTCAGGAAGCGCAAAAAGACCTGCGTTGAAGCCCCAAGACAGCTGCTGCAGCACCCCGCCAAGAGTGCCCAAAGCCGTTTGAGGAGGGTTTGTGTCTACACCTGCTGCGGAGCGAGGATCAACTGCGGTGGGAGTACCTTCTGCCAAGCCCACCACATCGCCCGTGGTGGTGTCAACATACTCGCCATTGGCATTCATCAAAACGGCCATTGCGCTGCTCCTTATTTGGTGAATGCGGAAGGCTTGAACGGTTGGATCGTACCATTCGGCATCTTAAAGTACAGCACTGCGTTTTCGTCCTTAAGGCCCTTAAACGATTCGCCCAAAAAGCCGAACAGTTTTCCCTGTTCCGCATTGTCAGCAGGCATGGTGTAGGGATCGTTTTGCGTGCCGAGTGGGGGAACATCCATTGCCAATTGGGTCTTGACATACCCGAGTCGAGCCAAGTCATCTTGACGAGCGTTCTTGAACATCGTGCTCAGGGTGGCCAACTTCTTCATGTTGGTCTGGGGGTCTGCCCAGAACGAGTTTGCATCAGCAGGCAAGTATTGGTTCACCCATTCCTGCTCTTGGTTAGACAGGCGACCGTCATCCGCCGCTTTGGCGGCCATTGTGCGAACACGACCAATCAGGGAGTCAATCTTGGTTGCCATCTCGGCGTTTTTGACGTTAGGGTCAAACCCGGGCATAGGAGCGAGCACGTTGTTGTACTTGTTCCAGAACCATGCATTGGGGCCGTAACTGGCACCAATTGCAGGGATCAACTCGTCAATGGCATTGGCCATATTGGCCTTGGAGTTCAGCTGCGTGACAATCTTGTTGCGCGTTGCGTCATCAGTCTCCATGGCAGAAACAGCGGCACCCTGATTGACAACGAACGGGTTAGCTTCATTCAGAGTCATGGGGCTGTTGATAGCCCCTTGGACTGTCGGGTCGGTGGGCTCGATGGCATATCCCCCAAACGAGCCATTCGGCAGCTCCCTGCGGCGCAGGCCAGCGGCACCTTCCTTGAGCTTGCCGCCACCCATGTTCTTGAGATCGTACTCAAGAAACTTGTTCATGCGTTCGTTGTTTGCTTTAACTTGCTCAATGTACAACTCGCGCATGAACTTGCGGTTGTCCGAAGCGGCTGCAGCAGCATACTTGTCTTCGGTAGCGACCTGCTCTGCAGCGCCGGACAAGGCCAAAGTCTTGATCTTCATGTCCCGCTCTGACTTCTGTGCTGCCAAAGCAGACATGCCCTTCGTAACGCCGGACAAAGAATCAGCCAAAGCCATGGCCATTGTGGGCTTGGCGTTGCCTGCGAACTTGAACCCAGCTTCTGCCAACAGCAAAAGAGCCTGTGTCTTGCGATCCTGTGCGCCGTCGCCCAAGATTTCGTTGTACAGAGACACATTTTCTTTGGTGGCCTCACGGATGCGTTCAGCCTTTGTTTTACTCGGCTTCTTGGCCGCAGCCTTGATCATGTCCGCAACAATTTTGCCTGACTGCTGCTTTTCCTCTGCAATCTGACTGCGGGCAATGTAGTCTTCCATTGCTGCGCTTGGTCCGATGTCCTTGAGCATATCCGCAGCTGTCTTGGGCGTACCCGTAGGAGGCGTGGTCGCACCTGCGTCCATCTCCATCGGAGGGACAACGTCAAATGGGGCCTTCGGAGGCAGTTCTGCAAGCGGCTCCATCTCTGGACCACGTGGGCCCAAGTATCCCCAGTACGGATCGACCTCAACCGGAACTCCATTGACATCCACCATGGTTGAGGGCTGAGCGCTCTTGGTGGGATCGCCGTTCAAGTACTGATTGGCCTGCAAGATGGCTTCTGGGGTCAAAGCGGCACCAGCGCCAGCCCCACCAGCAATAACAGCTGAGCGCAAAGCAGGGTTGGACCACATGTCTTGAACGCCTGCTTTTATGCCCTCTGTCAGGCTGGGGTAACGCAGGTCACCGCCAGTAACATACTGGTCTTTGGTATATCGACCACCAGCACCTTGCACGTTCTCGAGGCGTGCTGGGGTGGGCTGTGGAAGCATGGTCAAACGCCCTGCAGCCGCATCCGCTGCAGCGGGGAGCTCCCGAGCAGCCTTTGCAGCATCGTCAGCGCCCATGAGGAACATGTCGCGCAGGTTGCGCCCAGCTGACGTAATGAACTTGCCCCCAGCTGCATACTCCGGAGGACGGCCATCAGGGGTAGGCGGAGCTTGCTCAGCCCCGCCTTGGGGAAAAGGGGGCATGCCGCCACCCCCGGGCGGCATCGGAGCTGGTCCTTGGGCCGCGGCCCCCGGAGCTTGAGGCATACCACCGGGCAGCTGATCAGGAGTTGGCGCACCGGGCAAGCCCCCAATGCCAGCTGGAGCTTGTTGCATGGCCAACTGACCTTGGATCAAGGCCAAGACTTCCGGAGGGGTTTCTTGGGCGGCTTGCTCGCCGACCATGTTGGCCAGCTCCATGTATCGAGCGTCGATGGAGCGCATGTCGCCACGCAAGTTGTTCATCAAGATTTCCGGGTCGCCCGGGTTGCGGTCTTGATTGGCCATTTCTTCGTCTTGGCCCATCATGCCTGCCATGATGCCACTGCTGCTGGCCTTGTCGGACAAGGGCATGGCAAACATGGCCCGCTTCATAATATCTTGATTCATCGTTGTACCCCGTGTGTACGGCTATGTTAGAACAGACCCGCGGTCTTTGCAGCGCCAGCGGCACCGACCACTCCAGCAGCCAAACCGGCTACTTGCTGGAATGGGCTTGGAGCGGCTTGGGACTGTGCGGTGACGGCCATCTGCGTGGAAGGAGCACCCTTGTAGATGTCCGACAAGAAGGCAATATCCTGTTTCGTCTGGTTTGCGGTCTGCATTGCAGTAGCACGTTGAGCGTCCAGCTGAGCTTGGTTCTGCGCCTGCTGCGTTTGGCCCAAGTTGTACAGGAAGTTGACATCCTGCTGACCCAGTGCCTGTTGCTGAGCACCCAGCTGAGACGCCTGCATGCCCATACCTGCGATATTGGTGCCAATGTTGCCCAAGGTGCTTGCCATGCTCTGGCCGATGCCGTACTGCTGTGCAGCCAAAGAACCGATGCCTTGTCCAATGTTGCCGTACTGGTTTGCCTGCTGGCCCATGATGTTGGCCTGCTGGCCTGCAATGTTGGAATACAACGACCCCAAGCCTGCCTGCTGCGTGGCCAATTGACCATACTGATTCGCAGCCGATTGACCCAACTGGGTGTTCTGCAGATTCTGCTGAGCGAGGTTTTGGCCAATATTTGCCGCGGCAGTGGCTGCCGACTGGCCAAGTTGCGCTTGTTGGATGTTTTGGGCGTTGAGGTTTTGGGCAATACCCGCGGCGGAGGTAGCAGCCGACTGGCCAAGTTGCGCTTGTTGCGTCTGTTGGTTGGCCAACTGCTGTGCAGCGGACATACCCATCTGTCCTGCCTGAGCGACCTGACTGGCTGCAGCCTGCCCGAGCTGGGCTTGCTGGCCTGCTTGAGCGTTGTACAACTGGCCAATACCAGACATCAGCTGCGATTGCTGAGCCGCCTGTGACACTTGCGCTTGCTGCAACTGGGCCATGTTCATGGCCGTCTGGGCATCGTACCCCGCCTCTTGGAACTGCTGAGCAGCAGCTTGAAGACCCAAAGAACCTTGAGTACCGGCAGCGCCAATGGCAGCTTGGCCGACATTTTGCGTCATGCCAGCAGCTTGCATGCCCAATTGAGCGCCCTGCAAACCGTACTGAGCTGCCGTCGACTGGTTAGCTAAGTTGGCCTGTTGAGCCGCTTGCTGGTTGGCCTGTGCGGTCGTCATCTGGGCCTGCTGATTGGCCAAAGCAGCCTGCATGGCCTGCTGAGCGGACAAGCCCTGTGTTTGCAGGTAGGCAGCTTGGTTGTTGACAGCAGCCTGCTGCTCGTTCGACAGGTTGGCCAGCGTAGTCTGTTGAGCAGCCTGCTGGTTAGCCTGCTGCGCAGCCAAGCTGGCCTGCTGCTCCGCATTGAACTGAGATTGACCTTGCTGGAATGCCGATTGCAGGCCTTGGGCTTGAATATCGCCCAACTGAGTAGCCAAGTTGCGCTGAGCTTCTGCGTCCAAGATGGCTTGGCGGCTGCCGCCAAACGCGCCTGATTTCACTGCTTGCGCGTTGCGCTGAGTCTGTGCGATTCCCGCTTGACGCATAGCCTCGCGCTGCTGGATATCCACGACGTTTTGCATGTACGGAGACATGTACGCTTGTGCAGCACCCGGCTGGGTAAAGCTTTGTGTCTGAATCTGCTGGCCGAGGCCCGCCTGAGCTGCCTGCATTTCAGGCGTTGTCAGAGCTGAGCTGGTAACCTGCGGAGTCGAAGTGATCTGAGCAGCTCCGACTTGAGGAGCACTGAACTGATTGATGCCCTGCGCTACCTGAGCGCCTTGCTGAGCCCCAGCGGCCAAAGCGCCAATGCCTTGAGCAAACCCCGGGTGCTGGGCCGCGGTCATGGCTGTCTGCGTCGCTCCTGCAGCGGTACCCAAACCTTGACCCATCAAAGCAGCAGATTGACTGAAATCAGAAGGACCTGCCAAGCCAGCAATGCCCGCGGCGGTGCCATACATGTCAGCAGCCTGCTGGAAACCGGGCTGACCGACAGCTTGAGTCGCCATTTGGGCAGCTTGGTTGCCCATACCAACGCCGTAGTTCAAGCCTTGCTCTGCGGCGGTGTAGTTCGGCTGAGCTTGGCCCAATGCCCCAATGGCTTGGCCCATGACCTGTTGGCCCGGAGCAAGGTTGGCTTGTGCAGACTGGTTTAGGCCCTGCACGGCACTGCCCATCAGGTTCTGTGCCCCAGACAAGTCCGCTTGAGCGTATTGAGTCAAGCCCTGCTGTGCATTGGCGATTCCCTGAGACCCTGCTGCCACATTAGCAAGCCCAGCCCCTGCGTTTTGAGCCAGTTGACCCAAGGTGCCTGTGGCACCTGCTGCGGCGTTATAGGCCTGCTGAGCCGCACTAAACTGCCCTCGCGTGTCAGCACCACGTAAGATGTCGGCTGCCTCAGCCTGTGTTCCAGCCCCTGCGGTAAGGCCTTGCTGGGCGGATGCTATGTAAGGCTGGTAAGCGCCAATACCCTGCTGACCCAATGCAATTGCATTGAGCTGGTCCTGAGTCATCCCGGCTACTTGATAGGCAGGAAGAACAGCGGGGTTATCAGTTGCAGCTTTGGCAGACTCCAGCAGCTTTAGCCGCATCTGCTCAATTTCTGGCGCTTCCCTTACGATTTGTTCGGTGGTGTCGGTGGCCATTCGCTGTATTCCTTAAGCGTTTTTCTCAAACTGATGCATCAGCTGGTACATGCGTTGGGCACCGTGTTCACGGTTGCCATTTCCCGCGCCGCGAACTGCGTCAGCAGTCATCACAAATTCGCCGTCTGAAAGCATGGCGGGGATTGAGTCTGAGGTAGAGGTTCCGGGGCCATCAATCCGTCCGATACGCCGAGGATAACCCCCATCAGCCAATCCAGCAATACCGCCCGCGTTATATTGCTGCGGCTGAGGCATCAAATTGGTGTATGCGTTAGCCGTGTTGTATGGCTGCGGGATAGACAAAGAGTTTGAGAACGGGATCTGGCCGGGCACCTGATAATTCGGAGGTGGTTGAGTGACCCACGGGGACAAAGATGCCTGTGGTGTAGACGGGCCATAGGAAGATGGGTAGTCATATGGATTCCATGGCTTATTGACCGTGGGGTCAATCTGACCGTCTGGGGTGTACGTTACGCCGCGCATATTCTGCACCGGTTTCGTCAGGTTTTCCGGCATGTCCAGAGGCTTGCGCATATTCTGCTCAAATTCACTTTGCTGCAACTCACCCTGCTTGGTTCCGCCCAGCAGCAAACCGGCACCGGCAACGCCCAAGCCGATCTTCCACGGGCTGTAGTTGCCCTTTTCATCCTTGAACATTCCCGTGAAGGAATCCCACATACCACCCTGCCCGGAAGAGCCGGGTCCTGTGGCTGAGGCCATGCTGCTCGCTGTCCCTCCAGCACCATCCAAGCCCAGATTGGCCGGAGGAAGATCGGAAGTCATGGGATTTATTGGGGACATGTAGTCCTTCTGGTACCCCTTATCGAAATATTCCCCTGCCGCCCCCATGGCGGCATTGGTCAAGCCTGTTTTGATGGACTCGTTCAGGCTCTTGCCACTCAAAACACCAGCAGCTGTGCCAACCAAGCCCTGATTAAGAGCCGAAGTGGCCACGTTGGAGGTAATGCCAAGCGCATTGCGAATGCCGCTTGTGTAGTGGTTGATTGGGCTACTTGGGCTACCAAAGTAGGATACCGCACCTGATATCAGGGCATCTTTTACGCTGCCACCGCTCAAAAGAGTTGTCGCAGCATTGGCCACGGGTGCAGCGAAAGCGCTGCTGACGCCAATGGCCGGGAGAGCCATGCCTGCTACGGCGGTAAGAGCCACCGTACCAATGATCTTGCCGACGGGCGACTTAAGGACGTTTTTGACAACCTTTGTTACGGATTTGATGGCTTTACGGATGGTCTTCAACGGGTTCCAGTACTCATACAGCCCTGTTTCAGGGTTGATGGTTCCGGATCCCCCTCGGCGCTTGAGCAAAGAGGCCTCTTCGGGCGTGATGTGAGCCAGCATGGTGTCGCCGTGGCGACCCTTGCTTGCAACTTGCTGGACTGCGTTGGCAATACCTCCTTGTGCAAATCCCGGAGGAGGAGCCATGTCTTGAGCAACGTCAGGCTGTCGGCGATCATTAAGGGCCTGAGTCAGAACCATCTCAAAAGATGCCAAGAACTCAGGATCAAATTCTTCCGGGAAGTCGCCAGACTCAATCACGCCCTGACTCATCAGGTTCTTGAGCATGGAGGAGTACTCTTCTTCATGCTCTTGCATATACTGGACAAAGCCTAAAAGCATCTGCAACTGCTCTTCTGGAACATCTACCAGTTCTGCAGCGAGAGCCTCCAAGGTGGCCTGCATTTCTTGGCCCTGATCAGGGTGCGTCTGCATCAGCGCGGTACGCGTAGCATCAAACGCATCGGATCGACTCAGGCCCATGTCGCCATAGGTAGGCTGCTTGCCCGTGGGCTGTTCAGTGCCGGGTGGGGTAGACATCTGCCCGTCAGTCGGCAAGGACATGATCCCTTCAGGTGATGTGGCCATTGTTTTCTCTCCTACAGAATGCGCAAATTATCGCAAAGATATGGTCTTACGTCGATGGCGGCGTGGGCAGCACATCGGGCAGCGGCGAAATGAAGTTCACAGACATCACCGAAGATGGAATACCTGTGTGTGGGGATGTGGCGGATTCGGCATGAAAATGCAGATCTGTGTCCGTTGTAGAACAAAGCAGCTCAACATACTGGCCTTCTTGTAGGTCTATGTTGAATGACCACATAACAGCAAAATAAGCATTGCTGTTTGCCAGTGTGTAGCCACGTGTACTGTATCCGATGTCTGTTCCATTTCTGCGTATCCACAGATACATTGTTTTTGAGCTGGAGTTTGTACTAAGCAGCTGCCCTGAAAACTGGAAATTGTATATACCGCTGACCGTTGCCTCGATTTTAGATGTGCTCCCAGACACCAAACCTACCGCATTGGACAAATACGTTGCGTTATATACAACAGGGGTTGCAGTGTTGGTGGCCGATAGAATCTGCTCAGACGTGTTGAAAAATAAGCCGTTCGGACACTCTACGTACTGCCCTCCGTTCACCCCGGTCAACGCGTTGATGGAATTGACCACCCGGTTGAAATACAGGCGCAGGACGTTGTTCATGTTCCTGAAAGACAGGGCTCGATACTGATCTGCCGGATCGGGCAGGGCTGGTGGAACAACAGGAAGAAGACGGGCCATTATCTACGCCCGTCCGTACGGATGTCCAAAGCAGGCACACCCAGCTGCCATGACACGCCCAACTGCTCCGCCGAGTCAATGCGCAAGACCATCTGACGCCCGCGAACACGGATGTACAGCTGATTCGTGAACTGCTCCGGTGACGTGGCACCAACGGTCTTGGTGATGCCCTCGGTCCGTGATCCGGCAACCGAGTTGCCAAAGCCACTGCCCGGGTACTGCATGGGGTAAACGGTGAGATCCACAGCAGGGGCCGAGGCCGACGAACCACGGAACGTGATGTCGGGCACCACCCGATTCACCAAGCCTATGTTTTGACCGTCGCTGAGATCCAGCTCCGTAGACTCAATGAAGGCAGGGAAAGCCACAGTGGTATCGCCAGAAGCGTCGTCAATGCCGCGCTCATGCTCGATAAGAACGTCCTCGCCCGCGGCTGTGGGGTAATCCCGTGCAGTTTGGTCGCACCACGCATAGCGTGTGATGTCAGCCTTGTACCAGACCTGATCCACGTAGTTGTAGATCACAGCGCGGTTGGGCACAGTGCTGTCCGCGGTCGGGTAGAACCACCAAATCTCGTTGAACTGCTCGTTTGCACCAGCAAAGATCTGGCTCGTCTCGTTGCGGTTCAGGTCGTTGAAAACATGCCGCTGCAGCGTGCTGTCCAAAGGAACAATAGAGCCGTTGTAGGCATAGAAGGTTCCTTCCCCCATCCAAAACGCCATGTTCGCTGCTGTTGCGACACAGTTTGACGAAATCACGGTTGTGTCAGCCCCCATCAGCTGGGCACCCCACACGTACGGCGGGCCTTGATACTGCAACGAATACAGGGCCACATCCGTGAACACCAAGATTTCTTGGCGCATCTGGTGGGCAGCAACGATCTCTGAACCAAGCGACAAGCGCAAGCCGCCTGCTTGGTTTGTGATAGCGGGCGTCCAATTAAGAGCGTCTTCTTGATCGGACCAGCGAATAAGCATCGGGTCAAGATC
>CAZPTM010000039.1:0-10755 GCA_964589665.1 uncultured Limnohabitans sp.
ATCATGGGCCAGTTAGCGCTTGCGGCCAAAATCACCCACGTGCCCAGCATGTACCTGAGCGAAATCCCGGGCCCGCGCTTTGGCACGCGCCAGAGCGCCATTGACGGCCACAAGGACATCAGCCGTCGCTGCCGCGCCCTGGGGGTGGACACGCTGGTGGTGTTTGACACGCACTGGCTGGTCAATGCCAACTACCACATCAACTGCGCACCGCACTTCAAGGGCAGCTACACCAGCAACGAACTGCCGCACTTCATCCACCACATGGATTTCGAGTCGCCCGGCAACCCCGAACTGGGGCATCTGCTGGCCCGTGTGGCCAACGAGCACGGCGTGGAAACGCTGGCGCACGACAACACCACGCTCGACCCGGAGTACGGCACCCTCGTGCCACTGCGTTACATGAACGAAGACCAGCATTTCAAGGTGGTCTCGGTCTCGGCCTTGTGCATGGTGCATTACCTCAACGACAGCGCCCGCCTGGGCTGGGCCTTCCGGCAAGCGGTGGAAAAGCATTACGACGGCAAGGTCGCGTTTCTGGCCAGCGGCTCACTCAGCCACCGCTTTGCACAAAACGGTTTGGCCCCCGAGTTCGCGCACAAAATCTGGAGCCCATTTCTGGAGCAACTCGACAAACAGGTTTTGCAAATGTGGGCGAAGCGCGAGTGGAAGGCGTTTTGCGAGATGCTGCCCGAGTACGCCAGCAAGGGCCACGGCGAAGGCTTCATGCACGACACAGCCATGCTGATGGGCGCGCTGGGTTGGACCGGTTACGACGGCGGCGCAGAGATCGTCACGCCGTACTTTGGCGCCAGCGGCACGGGCCAGCTCAACGCCATCTTTGAAGTCACACCGCAGGACGGTGCGCAGGTGCCTGCCCCGGTGGCCAGCAGCGCCGAAGGCTACACAGCCATCAGCACCCGTTTGTGATTCGGAGAGGAACGTATGCCCCATCTCGTGATCCTCTACACCGGCCAGCTCGACGCTGAAGTGAATATGACCACCTTGTGCCGCCAGATGGCGGACGCCATGCTCACCGTGAAAGACGAAGAAGGCAAACAGGTCTTTCCGATCGGTGGCACCCATGTGCTGGCCTACCCCGCGCCGCACTACGCGGTGGCAGATGGCGGCTCAGCAGGGCGCGAAGCCGGGGGCACGGGCGATTACGCCTTTGTCTATCTGAACCTGCGTATGGGCCGAGGCCGTAGCGAAGCCACGCAACAGCGCGCCGGACAAACCCTGACAGAAGTCGCCAAGACCTTTTTTGCATCCCTCATGACTCAGCGGCACATCGGCATCACGCTGCAGATTGATGTGGGCCCCGAGGTGTTTGATGCCAAACACAGCAACATTCACCCCCTGTTTCGGAAATAACCATGTTTGACGATGCATTGATCCAGCAGCTTGCGAAAGAACTTCATCAGTCTGAAAAATCGCGTACGCAGATCGAACATTTTTCCAAGCGCTACCCTGGCATGACCATCGAAGATGGCTACCGCATCAACCGCGCCTGGATGCAGATCAAGTTCGCCGAAGGCCGCACCATGATCGGCCACAAGATTGGCCTCACCAGCCGCGCCATGCAGGTCTCCAGCCAAATTGACGAGCCCGATTACGGCACCTTGCTCGACAACATGCTCTACACCTGCACGCCTGGGCAGGTGCTGGACATTCCCTACAAAAACTTCATCGCGCCGCGTGTTGAAGTGGAGCTGGCATTCATTCTCAAAAAAGAACTGCGTGGCCCCAACGTGACTGTGCAGCAGGTGCTGGATGCCACAGATTACGTGACCCCCGCCATCGAGATCATTGACGCGCGCATCGAGCAATTCGACCGCCACACCAAAGTCATGCGCAAGGTGTTTGACACCATCAGCGACAACGCGGCCAATGGCGGCATCGTGCTCGGTGCCAAGCGCGTGGCCCCGCACACCACCGATTTGCCCTGGTGCGGCGCCATCCTGCGCCAAAACGGTGTGGTCGAAGAAACCGGGCTGGCGGCGGGCGTGCAAGGGCATCCGGCGGTGGGCATTGCCTGGTTGGCCAACAAGCTCGCACCTTGGGGCGAACACCTGCAAGCCGGAGAGATTGTGCTGGCGGGCTCGTTCACTAAACCTGCACCTGCAAAGGCGGGCGATGTTTTTGACGCGGACTATGGCCCGCTAGGCAAACTCGAGTTCCGTTTTGTTTGAAAGGCTCGCCATGCAAACCCCTGTTAATTTATTCAAGCAAGCACTCAAAGAACGTCACCCCCAGATCGGTCTGTGGATGGGCCTGGCCAACGACTACACCGCCGAGATCTGCGCACTGGCTGGTTTTGACTGGTTGGTGATTGATGGCGAGCACTCACCCAATGACCTGCAGGCCGTGCTGGCCCAACTCAAAACCATTGCCGCGTATCCGGGCAGCCACGCTGTGGCACGTGTGCCGGTGGGCGACACCGCACTCATCAAGCAGTACCTGGACTTGGGTGCGCAAAACATTCTGGTGCCGATGGTCGATACACCGGAACAGGCCGCACAACTGGTGCAGGCCATGCGTTACCCGCAAGACGATGGCCAAGGCGGTGTGCGCGGCATGGCCGGCGCCCGTGCCTCCCGCTGGGGTCATTACGCCGACTACTACAAGCGGGCCAATGAAGAGGTGTGCCTGATTGTGCAGGTGGAGTCCCGGTTGGGGTTGCAAAACCTGGACGCAATCGCCGCAACGCCTGGGGTGGATGGCGTGTTCATCGGCCCAGCAGATTTGTCGGCGTCCATGGGGCATGTGGGCAATCCCGCACATCCAGATGTGCAGACAGCCATTGAAGGCGCCATTGCGCGCATCCTCCAAGCGGGCAAAGCGCCCGGCATTTTGACTGCGGACGAAGCACTGGCCAAACACTACCTGGCCCTGGGCGCAGTATTTGTGGCGGTGGGTCTGGATACGCAAATCCTGATGAAGCAGACCAACGCGCTGGCGGCGCGATTCAAGGCCAGCGTCACCGCCGCCACCCCTCAGAAGGGCGCCACCTACTGATCCACGGGGATCGCCACGGCCTTCGGCCTCGCGATGACAAACGAAACAGGTCATTGCGAGGCGCAAAGCGCGGAGGCAATCCAAACCATCGAGGTCTGACCTCAATTAAAAATACATGGAGACGAACATGTTCCCTACGCCCCAACCCATCGTGCCTTCATTGCAGGCTCGCGTTCACCCCGACGAGTGGCAAGCGCGGTTGCAGCTGGCTGCTTGCTACCGCGTGTTTGCCATGCTCGGCTGGACCGAGATGATCTACAACCACATCACGCTGCGCCTGCCCGACACCGTGACCGGTGGCGAGAAGCATTTCCTGATCAACCCCTTCGGCCTGCATTACAGCGAGGTCACCGCCAGCAACCTCATCAAGATCAACCTGGCGGGTGACAAGTTGGATGACTCGCCTTACCCGGTCAACCCGGCGGGCTATGTTTTACACAGCACCATCCACGGCGGCATTGAAGGCGCGCATTGCGTCATGCACACACACACCACGGCAGGCGTGTCGGTCGCCAGTCTGGAGGGTGGGTTGTCGCAAAGCAACTTCTACTCAGCCCAGCTTCACGACATGGTGGCGTACCACACGTTCGAGGGCATCACGGTACATGCCGAAGAGGGCCCGCGCGTGCTGCAAAGCATCGGTAACAAGCCTGCGGTGATCCTGCGCAACCATGGTCTGTTGTCTTGGGGCCAGACGCTGCCGCAGACTTTTGCCATCTTGTGGACGCTGCAGCGTGCCTGCGAGATCCAGCTGGCCACGCAGAGCATGGGCACACCCATTGCTGTGCCTGAAGAGATTGCCGCCAAATGCACCCGCGATGCGCTGCAGTTCAACCCCAACCATGGCGCGGGCAACGATGTGTTTGAAGCCTTGGTGCGCCAAGTCGATCGCATCGATCAAGGATGGCGTACGTGAGCGTGATCGGATTCAGCAAAGTCGCCATCGTCGGCGCGGGCGCCATTGGTGGTTGGTTGGGCGTGCACCTTGCCAAAGCGGGTGTACAGCTCAGTGTGCTGGCGCGGGGCAATACCTTGCAAGCATTGCAACAACGTGGCCTGCAATTGAACCAAGGTGGTGAGTTGCACTCCGTGTCTGTGCAGGTGTCAAACGACGCGGCAGAACTGGGGGTTCAGGACCTGGTGATCATCTCAGTCAAAGCGCCGGCTTTGGCTGCAGTTGCCCCGCAAGTGACGCCACTCATTGGTCCTGAAACAGTGGTGTTGACGGCCATGAATGGTGTGCCCTGGTGGTTTTTGCAGGGCTTTGGCGGACCTGTGCAAGGACGTGCGCTGAAAACGGTGGACCCACAAGGCGCCATTGCATGTGCGTTGCCTGCGAAGCACATCATCGGCTGTGTGGTGCACGCCAGTTGTTCGGTCGATGCGCCCGGTGTCGTTCGGCATCACTTTGGCGATGGCCTGATTGTGGGTGAGCCTTCTGGTCAGGTGACACCGCGTGTGCAGGCGCTGCATGCTTTGCTGCAACGCGCTGGCTTCAATGCAACGTTGTCGTCACAAATTCAAAAAGACATTTGGTACAAGCTTTGGGGCAATATGACCATGAACCCGGTCAGTGCCATCACAGGTGCCACAGCTGACCGCGTGCTTGATGACGAAATGGTGCGTGGTTTCATGTCCAGGGTCATGCTGGAAGCCAAAGCGATTGGTGAGCGCATGGGTATTCCGATTGCGCAGGAACCGGAAGATCGGCATGCCGTGACGCGCAAATTGGGCGCCTTCAAAACCTCGATGCTCCAGGATGTGCTGGCGGGCAAACCGGTGGAGCTCGATGCCCTGGTCAGTGCGGTGCGCGAACTGGGGCAGATGACAGGCGTGAGCACGCCGTTTACCGACGCCTTGCTGGGTTTGAGTCGCCTGCATGCCAGGACTTTGGGCCTGTACCCCGCACAATGAAGCCATGAATGCCCCCGCACGTTTGACCCTGACGGGTTTTGCCACTTTGCTCTTGATCGCGTTCATGATGGGGGCCAACCACGTCGCGGCACGCTTTGCTTTCAACCACGGCGTCAATGTGGTCACGGCGGTGAGTTTTCGCAGTGGCGTCACGGCCTTGGTGGTCTTGCTGATCTTGTGGCAACAGGGCGTGTCCTGGCGGTTGAACGCTCGGCATAAACGCTTTTTGCCTTTGATTGGTGCGCTGATCGCTGTGCAAAGCGTGTGTCTGTATTCCTCGGTAGCGCGTTTGCCGGTGGCGCTGGCCTTGCTGGTGTTCAACACCTACCCCATGGCGGCGGCGTTTTGGGCGCGGGTGCTGTACGCGCACCGGCCGGAGCGGCGTGTGGTGTTGGCCATGCCCATCATGTTGCTGGGCTTGGCCTTGGCGCTGGATGTGCTAGGTGCAGCTTCCGGCTTGGGCGCTGCCGCGCAGTGGAGCCAGATGGGCTTGGGTGTGGCTTTTGCCTTGGGGGCTTCGGCCACGTTTGGTCTGGCCATGGTGCTCACGCAATACGAAGCAGGCGATCTGGACGGGCGCTTGCGCACCTTCACCACCATGGCCCAAGTGGGTGTATGGGCCAGCGCGGCTGCCAGCCTGGGCCTGGGCTGGCATTTGCCGGTGGATGCAACCGGTTGGGTGGGCTTGGGCATGCTCACCTTCTTGTACGGAACGGCCTTCACCATCATGTTCACCGTGTTGCCCAAATTGGGTGTGGTGGGCAACTCGCCCATCATGAATGTGGAGCCTGTTTTTTCGCTGGTGTTGGCCTGGGCGCTGCTGGGTCAGGCCATTGCACCCATGCAGCTCGTGGGCGCTGCCCTGGTGGTGGGGACCGTGTTGGCACTGGGCTTGTTCAAGCGTTGACGTTCTCGGGCCCGATGGCCATCAACTGCTCTGGTTCTTGAGCTGAAGGGCTCGCTCGTACAGCGTGTTTTTGGATTCGCCCGTGATCTCGGCGGCCAGTCGCACGGCGGTTTTCAGCGGCAGCTCAGGCAACAGCAATAGCAGCACCCGCTCGCCATCGCCGGTTGCGGTCTCGGCCGCAGTGTTGTCGTGAACCACCAGCGCAAATTCGCCACGTTGGTGTTCTGGGCGTTCACACAACCAGGCGTGCAGTTCGTGCGCCGCTGCGGTGTGGATCTGCTCAAACTGTTTGGTCAATTCACGGCCAATCGTGACCTGTCGCGTGCCCAGCGCTGCCAAGGCCTTGGCTGTGGCTTCAATGCGGTGCGGTGCTTCCAGCAACACCACGGCGCGTTGCTCTTGTGAGAGGGTTTGCACGGCGCGCTCACGTTCGGCGGCCTTGCTCGGTAAGAAGCCTTGAAAAACAAAACCGCCTTCGCCCGTCATGCCGCTTGCGCTGAGCAAAGTGGTCACGCTGCTGGCGCCGGGCAGGGGCATGATGCGGTAACCCGCTGCGCGCACAGCCGCCACCAGTCGCGCCCCAGGGTCGCTGATGGCGGGGGTGCCGGCATCGCTCACATAGGCCACGCGCTCGCCCTGGGCTAAACGCCTGAGCACTTCTTGCGCGGCCTCGGCCTCGTTGTGTTGGTGCACAGCCAGCAGCTGGTTGCCGGGACGATCCAGGCCATAAGAACGGATCAATTGCTGGGTATGGCGGGTGTCTTCGCAGGCCAGGGTGTCGGCGTGGGCCAGCAGGTACAGGGCCCGCAGGCCGATGTCGGCCAGGTTGCCAATCGGGGTGGCAACCACGTACAGTGTGCTGGCCGGATGGCTTTGTCCGCCTGCAGCCTGCTCGGCGGCTTGCAGTGTCAAATGCGCAGAGGCGTTCAAGGGAGAGGGGATCAATGCAATTCCTCAGGCAACAAAATGAGACAAAAACGACGACCAAAGCAAGGGGTGATGCGGCGGAGTCGCAAGCACTTGCGTATTTGCAGGCGCAGGGTTTGCGGCTGCTGATGCGCAATTATCGGACGCCGGGGCGCGGCGGCGGCGAAATCGACCTCATCATGCAGCAAAGCGATGGCACCGTGGTGTTCGTCGAGGTGCGCAAGCGGGCACGGGCGCAACACGGTGGCGCTGCCGCCAGTGTGGCCTGGACCAAGCAGCAGCGCCTGGTACGCGCAGCGCAATACTATTTGCTGCGCTGGCCGCGTTTGCCAGCCACGCGTTTCGATGTGGTGGCCATTGACGGCGAGCAGTTGCAGTGGATCCAGGGGGCTTTTGACGCAGGCTGACGCACGATTTCTTGCGCCCTTGTCACGCCCGGGTCATGCGGCTGGCGGTATGATTTCGACCCATGTCCGAGCCCCATATCCAGCAACAAATCATTGACAGTGCAGACTGGCTCTACCAGATGGCCGAGCCTTTGGCCAAGCAGGTGGATGCGGCTGCGCAGACCTTGGTCACGGGCCTGACCAGTGGCGGCAAGGTGCTGGTGGTGGGTACGGGTGCAGGCCAATGGCTGGCACCGTACCTGGTGCAGTTGCTGATCGACGGCATGGGGCGCGAACGCCCGCCTTTGCCGGCCATCCATTTGGCGGCTGTACAGGGCGAGCCAGATCGGCAGCTGCAGGCCATGGGGCATGCGGGCGATGTGCTGATGTTGATCAGTGACGGTGCCGACACCGATGCCTTGACGGTATGGGTGCAGGCAGCCCATGAGCGAGATATGAGTGTGGTGGCCCTGACGGGTACGGTCAGCACGGCCTGGATGCGTTTGTTGGCTGAGACCGATGTCCATGTGGTGGTCGCGCACGAGCAATTGGCCCGTGTGCGAGAGGTGCAATGTTTGGTGTTGCACGGTTTGTGTGATGCAATCGACGTCCAGTTACTGGGCGAACAGGAGAACGACGAATGAAGCGTGATGTGAAAACTTGGGTAATCCGTGGTGTCTTTGTGGCCGTTGCTGCCGCCAGTCTGACGGCGTGTGCGCCGTTGGTGGTGGGCGGGGCTGTGGTCACTGGGCTGTCGGTGACCGATCGGCGCACAACCGGGTCGCAAGTTGAAGACGAGGGCATTGAACTCAAGGTCGCCAGCGCCCTGCGCCAGAGCATTGGCAACCGTATCCACGCGAATGTGACCAGTTACAACCGCCAGGTCTTGCTCAGTGGTGAAGTGGCCAGTCAGGCAGAAAAGGACCGTGCCGAGAAACTGGCCATCAGTCAGGACAATGTTCATTCGGTGGTCAACGATCTGGCGGTCATCCCCCCTAGCAGCCTGACCCAGCGCGCCAAGGATACCGTCATCACTGGCCAGGTCAAGGCTGCATTCCTGGATGCCAAGGACCTGCAAGCCAACGCGATCAAGGTGGTGACCGAGCGCGGTCAGGTGTACCTGATGGGCCGCGTCACTGCCCGTGAAGCCAAGCGCGCCACCGACATTGCCCGAGGCATTGGCGGTGTGACCAAAGTCGTGCGTATCTTTGAAGAGATTTCCGAGCAGGAACTGCAGCGCCTGAGTGGGGTGTCTGCCACGCCCGCCAAGAAGAACTGAGCAGGGCAGACGGCGCCTGCAAGGTTCAGCGCAGGCGCTTGATCAGGCTGGAGGTGTCCCAACGGCCACCGCCCAGTTTTTGAACATCGGCGTAGAACTGATCCACCAGTGCCGTCACGGGAAGGCGTGCGCCGTTGCGCTTGGCTTCGTCCAGTACCAGGCCCAGATCCTTGCGCATCCAGTCTACCGCGAAGCCAAAGTTGAACTGATCGTCCACCATGGTCTTGCCGCGGTTGTCGAGCTGCCAGCTCTGGGCGGCGCCCTTGCCAATCACATCGAGCACCAGCTTCATGTCCAGTCCGGCTTGCTGACCAAAGGCCACAGCTTCGGACAAGCCTTGCACCAGTCCGGCAATGCAGATCTGGTTGACCATTTTGGCCAGTTGGCCCGCGCCAGACTCGCCAATCAGGGTGAAGGCGCGCGAAAACGCCATGCCCACTGGCTTGACCTGCTCGAAGGCAGCGGTATCGCCACCGCACATCACCGTCAGCATGCCGTTTTCAGCACCCGCTTGACCACCAGAGACCGGGGCATCAATGAACTGCAGGCCTTTCTCCTGCGCGATGGTATTGAGCTCGCGTGCCACAGCTGCTGAGGCGGTGGTGTGGTCTACAAATACGGCACCGGGCCTCATGCCGGCAAAGGCGCCATCGGGGCCCAGCACCACGCTGCGCAGGTCGGCATCGTTGCCCACGCAGGCAAACACAATGTCGGCCCCCGCGGCGGCTTCGCGCGGAGTGGGCGCGCTGGTGTGGCCGGGGCAGTCGCCCAGCCAGGCTTGTGCTTTGGCAGCACTGCGGTTGTACACGGTGACCTGATGGCCGGCTCGGGCCAGGTGGCCTGCCATGGGGTAACCCATGACACCCAGGCCCAGAAAGGCAACTTTGCGGGTTGGGCAGGCTTCGTAGGTTTTGGCGTTGATGGCGCTCATGGGTAGACCTTGATTCAAATTGAACAAAGCCGAAATTTAGCAGGAGCTGCAAAGATATGCAGCACTTGTGCGACCAGCTTTGGTACCCTTGGCGACATGTCCATTGCCCACAACCTTGAAACAGTCCGTGCCCGCATCCACAGCGCTTGCGTAGCGGCAGGGCGCGCACCCGAGACGGTGCGCCTGCTGGCGGTCTCCAAAACATTCCCGGCCGAAGACGTGCGTGCGGCCCATGCGGCTGGGCATATCGCTTTCGGCGAGAACTACATTCAGGAAGGTGTGGACAAGATCGCGGCTTTGCGTGACCTGCCTTTGCAGTGGCATTGCATCGGCCCCATCCAGAGCAATAAGACCCGTTTAGTGGCCGAGCACTTTGACTGGGTTCATAGTGTCGACCGGCTCAAGATTGCACAGCGCCTGTCAGACCAGCGCCCCGACGGCATGGCACCGCTGCAGGTTTGCCTGCAAGTCAACACCGATGGCGGTGAAACCAAGTCAGGTGTGCGCCCCGACGATTTGCTGCCACTTGCCCTGGAGGTGATGGCTTTACCACGCTTGGAGTTGCGTGGGCTCATGACCATTCCCGACCCTGTCGACGGTTTTGAGTCCCAAGTGGCCCTGCACCAACGTGCCACGGCCTTGTTTGAACAGGTGCGCGCAGAGCTCCATCCGCCGAAATGGGACACGCTGTCCATGGGCATGACCGCTGACTTGGAGGCAGCCATTGCCGCAGGCAGCACGATGGTGCGCGTAGGAACAGCCATTTTTGGTGGCCGCACCTACTCCCACTGAGACCGTTCAGAACCGTGGCAAATCCGGGTGTTTGATTTGCCCGGCGCGCACCAGCATCTTGCCGTACTCGGCGCAGCGGTGAAGCGTAGGAATGACCTTGCCAGGGTTGAGCAGGCCCTGCGGATCGAAGGCGCGCTTGATGCCAAACATCTGCTCGTTTTCTTCAGCAGAAAACTGCACGCACATGCTGTTGACCTTCTCAATGCCTACACCGTGCTCGCCGGTGACGGTGCCGCCCATGGCCACGCTGGTTTCCAGAATGTCGGCGCCAAATTGTTCGCAGCGGTGAAGCTGGTCGGGGTCGTTGGCATCGAACAAAATCAGTGGGTGCAGGTTGCCGTCGCCGGCGTGGAACACGTTCAGGCAACGCAAAGCGTATTTCTTTTCCATCTCGCTGATGGCCTGCAGAATGTCGGCCAGGCGTTTGCGTGGAATGGTCGAGTCCATGCACATGTAGTCGGGGCTGATGCGGCCCGAAGCCGGGAAGGCGTTTTTGCGCCCGCTCCAGAATTTCATGCGCTGTGCCTCGTCGCGGCTCACCGTGATGGCGGTGGCTCCAGCAGCGCGCAGCACATGGCTCATGCGGCCAATTTCTTCTTCC
>CAZPTM010000040.1:0-2982 GCA_964589665.1 uncultured Limnohabitans sp.
CCTGTCGGGTCTGATGATTGGCGTGTTCTCTGCGCTGGACGGCATTTTGTTCTACGTCTTCTTCGAAGCCACGCTGATCCCGATGTACCTGATCATCGGTATCTGGGGCGGTCCGAACAAGATCTACGCCGCCTTCAAGTTCTTCCTGTACACCTTGCTGGGCTCGCTGCTGACGCTGATCGCACTGGTCTATCTGTACAACGTGTCAGGCGGCAGCTTTGATATCCAGAGCTGGCATCAGTTGCCTTTGGGCCGTACTGAACAGACTTTGCTCTTCTTCGCGTTCTTCGCTGCGTTTGCAGTGAAGGTTCCGATGTGGCCGGTGCACACCTGGCTGCCCGATGTTCACGTCGAAGCGCCTACCGGTGGCTCGGCTGTTCTGGCCGCCATCATGCTGAAACTGGGTGCTTACGGCTTCCTGCGTTTTTCCATGCCGATTGCGCCCGATGCTGCCCACGAGTGGGGCACCTTCATGATTGTGCTGTCCCTGGTGGCTGTGATCTACGTGGGCCTCGTTGCCATGGTCCAGCAGGACATGAAAAAACTGGTGGCGTACTCGTCTGTGGCGCACATGGGCTTTGTGACCCTGGGCTTTTTCATGTTCAACCAGCTGGGCGTGTCCGGCGCGATTGTGCAGATGATTGCCCACGGCTTTGTATCTGGTGCCATGTTCCTGTCCATTGGCGTGTTGTACGACCGCGTGCATTCGCGTGAAATTTCCAGCTACGGCGGTGTGGTTAACACCATGCCCAAGTTCTCAGCGTTTGCCCTGCTGTTTGCCATGGCCAACTGCGGCTTGCCGGGCACCGCTGGCTTTGTAGGCGAGTGGATGGTGATTCTGGGGGGCGTGCAATACAACTTCTGGATCGGCATGCTGGCCGCAACCGCCCTGATTTTTGGCGCCGCCTACACCTTGTGGATGTTCAAGCGCGTGTACCTGGGCCCGGTGGCCAACGACCATGTGCGTGAGCTGACCGACATCAACGGCCGCGAATTCCTGATGCTGGCCTTGCTGGCTGCCGCCGTGTTGTACATGGGCGTGTACCCCAAGCCTTTCACCGATGTGATGGATGTCTCTGTGGCCGAGCTGCTCAAGCACGTGGCCATGAGCAAGCTGCCGCAGTAACGAACTCAAGAACTGAAAGAACACCATGATGGACTCCACCAGCTGGATGACGATCTATCCTGAAATCGTGCTGTTGGTCATGACCTGCGTGATCGCGCTGCTTGACCTGACCGTGAGCAGCCCCAAGCGCACATTGACCTATGCCTTGACCCTTCTGACCTTGGCGTTTGTCGCCTTCCTGAACGTGGCCGCTGCCGGCATGGGGCAGACCGTTTTCGGTTTTGGCGGCCTGTTTGTCAGCGACACCATGGGCCACTGGCTCAAAGCCTTTGCTGCCGTGGCCACCATGGTCACGCTCGTTTATGCACGTCCCTACGCCAAAGACCGACAGATGTTGGGCGGCGGCGAACTGTTCAGCCTGAGCCTGTTTGCCTTGCTGGGCATGAGCGTGATGATCTCGGGTCACCATTTCGTGGTGCTTTACCTGGGCCTGGAACTGCTGACCTTGTCGAGCTACGCACTGGTGGCTATGCGCCGCGACGACATGCGTGCCAGCGAGGCGGCCATGAAGTACTTTGTGCTGGGCGCAATGGCTTCGGGCTTCCTGCTGTACGGTATGTCCATGATCTATGGCGCTACCGGAAGTCTGGAGCTGTCAGCCGTGTTCCAGTCCATCATGGCGGGTAGCGCACACCCTCAAGTGTTGATTTTCGGTCTGGTTTTTGTAGTGGCGGGTCTGGCCTTCAAACTGGGCGTGGTGCCTTTCCACATGTGGATTCCCGATGTTTACCACGGTGCTCCCACTTCGGCCACGCTCTTGATTGGTGGCGCGCCCAAGCTGGCGGCCTTTGCGCTGGTCATGCGTTTGCTGGTCGAGGGCTTGTTGCCCCTGGCCATCGATTGGCAGCAAATGTTGGCCCTGCTGGCCATTGCCTCACTGTTGATCGGTAACTTGGCTGCGATTGCCCAGACCAACCTCAAGCGCATGCTGGCTTTTTCCACCATTGCCCAAATGGGCTTTGTGTTGATGGGCTTGATTGCTGGTGTGGGTTTTGGCGGAGCGCCGCAAGCTGTCGGGGCCTACGGCGCGTCCATGTTCTATGTGGTGGCCTATGTGCTGACCACGCTGGCTTCGTTTGGTGTGATTTTGCTGCTGGCCCGCGAAGGCTTTGAAAGCGAAGAAATTGCTGACCTGGCTGGCTTGAACCAGCGCAGCCCGCTGTACGCCGGCATCATGGCTATTTGCCTGTTCTCACTGGCAGGTATTCCGCCCATGGTGGGCTTCTACGCCAAGCTGACCATCCTGCAAGCTCTGATCGGCTCGGGCAACGGTTTCTACATGGCGCTGGCCATCTTTGCCGTGATGATGTCCCTGATTGGCGCGTTCTATTACCTGCGCGTGGTCAAGGTCATGTACTTTGACGATGCTCAAGTACCAGTGCAGCCCATCGTGGCAGGTGCGCAAGAGCGCGTGGTTCTGAGCATCAACGGCTTCCTGATCCTGGGCTTGGGCATTGTGCCTGGCGGCCTGATGGCGCTGTGCGGTGATGCCATTGCGCGCATGTTAATGGGCTAATGCGCATGAACGCTTCGGTTCAGATCTGGATTTTGATCGTGTTGGCCGTCGTGGCGGCCAACCTGCCGTTCCTGACCCAACGCGTGTTAGGGGTTTGGTCGGTGCGAGCCGACAAGCCATTGAGCTGGCGTCTACTGGAACTGCTCGTCTTGTATTTGATCGTTGGTGGCATCGGTATGGCCATGGAAAACAGCCTGAGCCAGAACGCCCCACAGGGTTGGCAGTTTTATGCCGTCACCTTGGCCTTGTTTGTGACCCTGTCGTTTCCGGGTTTTGTGTACCGCTACCTGGCTCACCGCCGCTGATCACAGACTGCCACGGCCTTCGGCCTCGCAGTGAC